>OMSN01000152.1 GCA_900313765.1 uncultured Eubacteriales bacterium | reverse complement strand
CGGTTTGATGCCTGCAAAATGAGTCATCATCATGTCCAGGAAGCTGTCATAGAACTCCAGTTTCCTGGGGAACTGATTGCTCTGCATGGATTCCGATATCGTCAGAGCCCGGTACGCGGGCAGCAGCACCACCGCACCGATCCCTCCGCCCAGCAGAGAATACCAGCCAAACCGGAGCACCCGGGTCACAAACCGAATCGGTCTGCATCGCCCTGCAATGATCAGGCATACAAGGAAATAAAGCACCGCAAAGATGCAGAGCATGAAACCGATGTAATAATTGCACCAGATCCCATAGCACAGAGCCAGGCCGTACAGGCTTCCCCGGTGTCGGACAGCCGTCTGTCGCTTCCGATCCCGCAGATCTTCTCGATCCCGCAGCAGATCAGGGGAAGCATCGCAACCGAATCCAGCCACATCAGGTTGAAATAGTAGCCGATCATGAAATTGCTGAGGGCAAACATGGTTCCGAATGCCACCGGCAGCGCGAACGCTCTGGTATTGCGGTGATGCATATACCAGGAGAAAGTCCCCCCGCACAGTCCGATCTTCAGCAGGATCATCAGATCCATGAAATCACACACATTGGCCTTCGGCACCAGAGCGATCAGGAAATTGAGCGGACTGGCCAGATAGTAGGCATAAGTCGCCCAGAAATTGTACCCTAGACCTGCAGAAAATGAATACAGGAGGCTTCCGCCCGTTCTGAGTTTCTCATGAAAGTCCGTATAGAACGGAAGATACTGGTGAAGGGAATCAATGATCAGAACGGTCCCGTCTCCCGTCGGCCACACTCCGATCAGTATGAACCCGATCCCTGCAAACAGGGTCGGGATCAGGAATCCTGCCCAGAAATAAAATGCTCCTGTTTTTTTCGTCTTTGCCTGCATGGTGTTCCTGTTCCTGTATATTTATAAAGGTACCCGGATCGCTTCGCCCAGACTGAGCGAATAGAGCCAGGCCTGCGTGACATTCATTCCAAGAAGACGCTCCAGCGCGGCTGCGTACAGTTCAAACTGTTTTCTGTAGCGATTCACAAGGCTCTGTTCATCGCCCTTCTGTGCCCGGTCCGTCTTATAGTCCAGCAGTATGATCTTCCCGTCTTCCACAAAAAACGCATCGATGATCCCCTGGATCAGGACCGTCTCATCGCCGCTCCACTCCTGTGAGATCTCACTGCCCGGCAGACCGATCACAAACGGCTGCTCCCGCCACAGGTTTCCTGCACGGTGCGCAGCGCGCATACGCCCTGCCAGATCCGACTTCAGGAAACGCTCAATCCTGCCCGGATCGATGCGGAGTGCTTCATCTTTCTGGATTTTATCACACTTGACCATTGTTTCCAACTGTGCAGCAACCTGTCCCGGCCGCGGCTCTGCACCAAAGTCCGCTGCAGCCAGCACTTCGTGGTACGCTGTGCCCAGCGCAGTTCCGGACATCCCCTGCTCCTGCTCCTCCTGGAGAAAAGCAGGCTTCGGGATCAGGTCTTCCCTGTCGTCAAAGATTCCGCCAATCGGGACTGCATCTGTCTGTGCTGTCAATCGCTGCATCTCCGCCTCATAGGCAGCATGCTTCAGATCCGACACGGACAGTTTCCCGGGCATGCCGGCTGCACTCTCATGTTCGCAGCGCATGGACAGCATGGCAGCAAGACGTTCCCGAAGCGCCGGGTCATAGACAGCCTCAGGATCCGATACCAACAGATCGGAGATCCGCCTCACCTTCGTCAGAAGGGCATCCGCGGACTCCTTCATGATCTCCTCCCCTGTCACGATCCTGACACATCCCGGAAGATCCGACACTACGCTGGCTGCCGCAGGAGGGAGGCTCCTGATCTCGTCATCAAAAAACACGCTCTCCGGTGCATGGCGCATCAGTCCCCACACTACCCACTCCAGCATGCAGTTTGCCTGCAGGATCATGGTCGCAGAGTACTTCTCCTGTCCTGCGCCGCGCTGAAGGGTCGTCTTCTCCAGCCAGTCTTCCCTGTCTTTGACACAGCCCGACAGGATCAGTTTCTGCTCCGCACGTGTCATGGCAACATACAGAATCCGCAGTTCTTCGCCAACAGAGTCCGCTTTGATCTGGTCTGCGATCACCTTGCGGATCCGGGTAGGCGTCTTGACACGAAGGTCTGCGTCCACATGATCCAGCCCGGCTCCCAGACTTGCATGCAGCACCAGCGACGAGGAAGAATCACTCCGGTTAAAATGTTTCCCCAGACCGCTGACGAATACCACGGGGAATTCCAGGCCTTTGCTGGCATGCATGGTCATGATGCTGACTTCATTTCCGCCGGAGGCTGTACTCTCGGCAAGGCCGAAGTCCATATCACTCTTCCTGAGTTTCTCAATATAACGGATGAAATGAAACAGTCCACGGTAGCTCGTGGTCTCATACGCGATCGCCTTGTCCGCAAGAAGATCCAGATTCGCTCTCTTCTGCAGGCCTCCCGGGGAGGCGGACAGAGCATCCGCATAACCGGTCTCATCATAGATCTTCCACAGGAGGATATGGATCGGCGTATCCTTCACGCAGCTGCGAAACGACTTTGTCATCCGTACGAACCGCTCCAGCTTGCCGCGGATCGCTTCATCCTCACCACACTCCAGATAGTGAAGGACACAGTCATAGAAAGAGTTCTCTTTGCCCGCACTCCGGATCACTGCCATCTCCCTGTCATCCAGATGTCCGATCTGCGATCGAAGAGAAGCTGCCAGCGGGATATCCTGCCTGGGATTGTCCAGCACATTCAGATAAGAGAGAATCGTGCGCACCTCAGGGGCATCAAAGTACCCTGTATTGGAGCCGGAGCGGTTCGGAATGCCATGCTCGGAGAGTGCCCTGGAAAATGGGAGCGCCCATCCTTTGGAAGATCTCAGAAGGATCGTGATATCCCCGTATTCCACAGGCCGGTATTCCTTCGTCTCTTTATCATAGATCTGTGTCCTGCCGACCATCTGGAGGATCTTCTGCGCAACAGCCTGCGCTTCCGCATCCACCCTGCTGTCCGCATCCGCAACATCGTCATTCTGGATCAGCAGAAGTTCCGGGAGCAGCTGCGGTGTGTCCTCCGGGAAGGGGAATCCCTGTGTCAGTTCCTCCCTCTCATCATAGGTAATTCCGCCCACTTCCCGGCGCATGATCTGCCGGAAGATCAGGTTCACTGCATCGATCACACATTTGCGGCTTCTGAAGTTGGAGTGAAGGTCGATCCTCCTGTGTGCTGAGGCGACGTCCTCAGGCCAGGTCTGTGCCTTCTGTGTAAAGATCTCCGGATCTGCCATGCGGAACCGGTAGATGCTCTGCTTGACATCTCCGACCATGAAGCGGTTCTGCCTGTGGGCAGGCTCGCCCGATACGCTCCACAGAAGCAGTTCCTGGACAGGATTCGAATCCTGATATTCATCGATATAGATCTGTTCAAAATGCGCCGCATATTCGTCTGCCTGCGCAGTGGGAATGTACTCTCCCTGTTCATCCTTTACAGGCACGCCGTCTTCATCCGTCCGGATCAGGATCCGCAGCGCATTGTGGGCAACGTCCGAAAAGTCGGCGATGTTCCTCTCTTTCTTCATCTGCCCGAAGGTATCTTCAAACAGATCCGTGAGCCTCACCAGGACGTCCATAAAGCGGGCAGTGCTGTGCCGCAGTGCATCCGTTTCTTCCTCGGGCATGCTGAACAGAGGGCAGATCTGTTTTTTTACATTATTCTTGATATCATCCCGGATCGCCTTTACATACTGTGCTTTGGAAGGGTCCACATAAGGTCCGTTCTTCTTCTCTCTTCCCAGTATCGCCCATGTCATACCGCTCAGGAGTGCATGGAATTCCTCCGGGCTGCGGCAGTCCTCCAGAGAAGACAGCAGCGCGCTGTCGCTCTCCAGGGCGGCTGTGTACTGGTATGGGCCGCCACTTTGCCGGCACATTTCCAGCAGACCCGGCAGAAGTTCCCGCAGCTCACGGGCTGTCGTTCGGACATTTTCCAGGAAAGACTCCATCCACAGTGTTCCCTGAGCGCTGCCGCGGTAGAGCTGGGCACATTCCCGCCTCCAGATGCGCGGAAATGCATGGGACTGGGAGAACATATAGAACCGAAGGATCAGATCCTCCAGTTTATTGTCCATCCTGCCGGGTGCATACAGGTCGGAAAAGTCCGCAAGATCCTGCACAAAGGCAGTATCTTCCGAAGCGTATGCATTCTCGATCGCCTCGGCCACGGCATCCGACCGAAGCAGTTTCATCTCGCCGTCGTCCCCGATCCGAAACGCCGGATCCACACCGACAATGGCTGCATGGTCCAGCACCACTTCCCGGCAGAAACGGTCTATGGTTTCTATATGGTCGCCTGCAAGCAGAGCCAGCTGTCTTGCGGCAAGATCAAGTTTCTTCTCATCCCCCTCTGCAGCTGCTTCCTCCTGCGCATCCTCCAGCCTGTCCCGGATCTTCTGGCGCAGCTGGGCAGCCGCTGCATTGGTAAACGTGACGATCAGCATCCTGTCGATCTCAACCGGATGGACCGGATCCAGGATCTGGTCCAGAATTCTCTGCACCAGCACAGCCGTCTTGCCGGAGCCGGCGGCCGCACTGACCAGCAGAGACTGATCCCTGGAATCGATCACGCTTCTCTGTTCGGATGTCCATTTCATATTGTCAGCCATTCCCGGTACCTCCGGTCTC
>OMSN01000144.1 GCA_900313765.1 uncultured Eubacteriales bacterium | reverse complement strand
GCTGCCATGCTGATCGCAGCACCCGCACTCGCAGAGGAGATGACAGATGTCGGAACCCCGCGTGCCGAGACTCTGATTATGGAGACCCAGACACCTACGGACGTTCCCGGCCAGTTCAATCCCTACATGCTTGGAACCCAGATGGGATTTGGTATCCATCAGCTGATCACCGCACATCTCTGGGAGATCGATACCGCACTCGGCGAACAGTTCGGCGAAGTTGCCGCAGGTATGCCGGAACCGAATGAAGACTTCACGGAATTCACGGTTAAGATCCGTGAAGGCATGAAGTGGTCCGATGGCGAAGATATCAACGCCGACGACGTCGTCTTCACGATGAACATGATCAAGGAGAATTCCGCGATCGGATGCTCCGCTTACACCAACAGCGTTCTTGATTCCGTCGAGAAGGTTGACGATTACACGGTTATCTTCCACATGAAGGAATCCTTCCCGCGTCTTGCCCTTAAGTTCGGCGTTACCATCTGGGGCTGCGATTATTACATCGTTCCGGAACACGTTTATTCCCAGATCGAAGACGCAAGCCAGTTCCCGGACCAGATCGAAGACGCAAGCCAGTTCCCGGACAGCGAGCCGGTTACTGCAGGTCCGTACACAGTCAAGGATTATGACCCGAACGGCCAGTGGATTCTGTATGAGCTGCGTGATGACTGGTTCCAGTCCGCAATGGGCGTTGCAGGCGCAGATCATTACGGAATTACCGAAGATATGACTCCCGCGAAGTATGTGTGGTGCCGCGTCCTCGGCGACGACACAACCCGCCAGATGGCTATGATCAACAACCAGGTCGACCTTCTCTGCGAAGTTACGCCTGAGATCCTTGATTACATGACCAGCCAGAACGACAAGATCGCATGCTGGTACAGCGAGTTCCCGTATGCTACATCTGATGACCCCTGCTCCAAGGGCCTTGGCTTCGGTATCGGAACCGGCGCTCCGTTTGACAGTGCTGATTTCCGCTGGGCGATTGCTCTTGCCATGAACTTCGATGATATCTCCCTTGGTATCTTTGACGGTGTCGGACGTGCTTCCGTATTCCCGATCATCACCGCTACCAGCGCAGGCCAGGAACTTTACTACAAGCCGCTCCTTGACTGGATCAGCGAGTATGAACTGGATCTTGGCGACGGAACCACCTGCAAGGTATGGGATCCGGATTACGCAACCCGTATGGCAGAGTACCTCGGCATCGAGGGAACCGAAGAAGAGCTGATCGACATGTTCGGTGTCGGCTGCTGGAGATATGATCCTGAGTCCGCTGAGAAGCTCCTCATCAAGGCTGGCCTTGAGAAGAGAGACGACGGCTGGTACTTCAACGGCGAGCCGTTTACGATTGAGCTTACCTATCTTGCTGATACAGAAGCACAGGCAGGCCGCGGCGTGCAGGCAGCTTATGACCAGCTGACCAAGTTCGGTCTGAACTGCACGATTTCCTCCGAGTCTTCTGCTACATGGGATACCAAGAACGGAACCGGTGAATTCCAGATCCGCGGTATCTGGCCGACAGGCTTCATTACCAAGGATATCTATTCTCAGATTAACGGCTGGGATGCTGACCTGATCGTTCCGGTTGGCGAGCTTGGTTCCGGACAGGGTACCCGCTGGAACAATGCGAAGGCTACCGAGATCATCCATGAACTGGCCAAGGTTTCTCCGGACAGCGAAGAGTCCTATGAGCTGGGTCTTGAGTTCCTGAAGACAGCCATCGAAGATCTGCCGTTCATCGGCTTCCACTCCGGTGTCAAGTTCGTTCCGACCAACAGCACTGTCTGGGAAGGATATCCGAGCGCTGACAATCCGTACAACGGACCGTGGTGGTGGTGGAGCTGCTTCAAGTACATCGCTCCGTATATCACTCCGGTACAGTAAGTTGTCGTCAGGATTGATGCACGAAAAGGCATAACAGCATGATTGAATAAGGACAGTCCCGTCCGGCTTGGCGGGGCTGTCCTGTAAGAATGCTAAGTCTGCGCACGCACCGTGTAAGGCGGCGCGTGCGCTTTTTCAACGATATGCTCTCAGAAGAAACCATTTGTGTTCTATTAGCGAAACAAAGGGGTGTGACCAGTGAAATTTTGGAAATATCTAAGTCTGCGTCTGGTAACCTGGGCGCTGACGATCCTGATCGGAGTCACCTTTGTATTTTTTATCCCGCGTATGTTCCCTTCAGATCCGGTAGAGGCCATGATCGGTCAGATGCAGGCCCGTTCCGGACAGATGGACCCCGCGGCAAAGGAAGCGCTCCGTACCTCTCTCCGTGTCCAGTTCGGACTGGAGGGATCTTTGATCAGCCAGTATCTGACTTTCCTCTGGAAAGGACTGCTGCATTTTGATTTCGGGCCGTCTCTGATGAGTTATCCGACGCCATGTACGGAGATCATTGCGCGAAACCTGCCATACACGGTAGGGTTATCGATGATTACTACGATCTTCGCCTGGCTCATCGGTAACTTTATCGGACTTCTGGCAGGTTTCAGAAAGAATAAAACTTCTTCCAAGATCCTTGAGGCGATCGCGATTTTCATTTACCCGATCCCTTACTTTATTCTCGCGCTTGTACTGCAGATCATATTTGCCTATATCCTGGGATGGTTCCCGCTGCAGGCAACGATCCAGTATAACAACGGAACCATGGCGTTTGTCACGTCGCTTCTGCGTTCTTCCGTTCTCCCGGCTCTGTCGATCCTGCTTCTTGGTACCGGCTGGTGGATCATCTCCATGAAGTCCCTGTCCTCCACAACTTCGGAGGAGGATTTCGTCCTGTATGCCCGCTACCGCGGACTGAGCGAGGGTAGAATCGGTTACCAGTATGTGTTCCGCAACTCGATTCTGACACAGATCACGGCCCTGGCCATGAGCCTCGGCGGAGTGTTCAACGGATCCATCATGACTGAGATCATCTTCGGTTATCCGGGCGTCGGTACTTTGATTCAGGGTGCGATCCTGCAGTCGGACTATAACATGATCCTCGGCTGCATCACGATTTCGATCGTGGCCATCGCTACATGCACCCTGATCGCCGACCTGATCTATCCGTTCATCGATCCGCGTATCCGCTACAGCTGAGAAGGGAGGGAATATTATGAAGAAATTCTGGAAAAATGCCCCTCTTCGACTGAAACTGGGACTGATCATAACGATCTTCTTTCTGATTCTCGGTTTTGTTGTTTATTTCATTCCGCATGCGGATCCGTTCCCGAACAACATCAGGTTCAAGAACCTGCCGCCTTCCTCGGAGCATTTCTTCGGTACGACTTCACAGGGCCAGGATATCTTCTGGCTGCTGATTGAGGCGATCCATAATTCTCTGACGATCGGTTTCATTGTTGCTCTGATCGGTACCGTAGTGGGCGTCATGGTTGGACTGATCTCCGGTTTTGTCGGCGGCGCTCTGGACCGTATCCTGATGCTGATCACGGATACCTTCGTCGTTATTCCGTCCCTGCCGGTTCTGATCATGATGACCTCCCTCATGAAGGGAAGTTCCACGGTCCTTCTGCTGGCCCTCGTACTGGCGGTATTTGCCTGGGCCTGGCCCAGCCGTCAGATCCGCTCCATGGCTCTGACCATGAAAGAGAGAGACTTCATCCATACCGCATGGTTCTCCGGTGAGGGAACAATCCAGACGGTTGTGACGGAGATTCTTCCCTTTGCGCTGACCTGGTCGCTGTCCAACTTCATGAACGCGACCCTGAACGCCATCGCATCCGAGTCCGGACTTGCCGTCCTCGGTCTGTCTCCGGGCAACCTGGTATCTCTCGGGAATATGATCCAGTGGGCAAGAAACTACAACGCCATCATGATGGGGCGCTGGAACTGGATCCTTCCGCCTATCCTTGCAACCATTATCCTGTTTGTCGGCCTCTTTATGCTGATCACGGGATACAATGACTACATGTCCATGAAACGAGGTAGATAAATATGCTGAAAATTGAAAATTTGTCCGCCTCCTATAAAACCATCGACGGAAACATCCATGTTGTCAAGGATGTAGACTTTGAGATCCGTGATAACGAGATATTCGGTATCGCTGGTGAATCCGGATGCGGTAAATCAACCCTGCTCAAGACCCTTTATGATATCGTGGAATTTCCTCTGGAGATTGATAAGGGACGCGTTGTGCTCAGCGGCGTAAAGAACGGGAAAGAGTTTTCCTATCAGAGCGGAGAGATCCGCAAATGCTGGTGGAACAATATCTCCTATGTACCGCAGGCTGCGCAGAGTGTTCTGAACCCGATCGTCAGGCTGAAGGAACAGTTCCTCGACTCCATCCCGGATGAAGACAAAAAGAATGAAACGGAGCAGCAGACGCTTGCCCGGGTGGCAAAATACCTGGAAGAGCTCGGCCTCTCTCCTGACGTTCTCGAAGCATTCCCCTTCCAGCTGTCCGGCGGCCTGCGGCAGCGCGTCATGATCGCCATGGTCATGGCGGTGCAGCCCAGCCTGCTCATCGCCGACGAGCCCACCACCGCCCTGGACGTGACCATTCAGAAGCAGGTGCTGGTGCTCCTGAATAAGCTGAAGAAGGACGTCAGCACCGGCGTGCTCTTTATCACCCACGACCTGGGCGTGGTCGCGGAGATCGCGGACCGGGTGGTGATCCTGTACGCAGGATGCAAGGTGGAGGAAGGCTCCATCTCCGAGATTTTCGCTGACGCCAGGCACCCCTACACGATCGGCCTGATGAAGGCTGTTCCGGACGTGGACGCGGAGGAGTTCGACATCCAGCCAATCCCCGGCGTTTTCCCCAACATCACCGAGGATATCGGCGGCTGCCGCTTTCATCCCCGCTGCCCCTACGCCACGGAACGCTGCCGCACTGAACTGCCTGAGGAGCTGGAGGTTTCCCCGGGCCATACAGTGAGCTGCCATCATGTACAGGAGGCGCTGAAAAATGAATGAGAAGACGCCCCTTCTTGAACTGAAAAAGCTGAAGAAGTATTTCCCCGTCCGCCGCGGCGTCAGCATCAAGGCTGTGGAGGATGTGAGCTTCACGATCAACCGGGGTGAAAAGTTCGGCATCGTCGGTGAATCCGGCTGCGGCAAGTCCACCCTGGGCCGCGTGATCCTGCAGCTGTATCCGCAGACGAGCGGCGCCGCGATCTATTACGGGCGCACGCTGGAGGAGGTCGGCCCCAAGTACC
>OMSN01000020.1 GCA_900313765.1 uncultured Eubacteriales bacterium | reverse complement strand
GATCTCTTCGGCGGCAGATGAAGTGAAGAAACTGGATCCGCTTACGATGGAGTCTGTCAGCAAGGCAATCTCCTCCGGTTCGCTGCGCGGTGCCAGAGGTAACTCCGGCGTTATCCTGTCACAGCTCTTCAGAGGCTGCAGCAAGACCTGGAGAAATGAACCGGCGATCAATCCGCAGAATACGGCGAAGGCTTTCCGCAAAGCGGTGGAAACTGCCTACAAGGCTGTCATGAAGCCCAAGGAAGGTACGATCCTGACGGTTGCAAAAGCCGGTGCGGACAAGGCGGAAGAACTGGTGGGCAACCATCCTGATATTGAGATAGAAGATCTGCTGAAGGCAGTCATCGATGAGATGCAGAGAGTTCTGGATCTGACTCCGGAGATGCTTCCTGTCCTTAAAGAGGCCGGGGTAGTGGATTCCGGCGGACAGGGACTGGTCCAGATCATGAAGGGCTGCTACAACGGATTCCTGGGTATTGAAGAAGAGGATGAAGAAGAAGAGCTGGAACTGGTCAAGAAGTTCGGCTACCGCACGGAATTCATCCTGAAAAATAAAGAGCATATCTCTGTGGAAGAGAGACTGAACTTTGTCTCTTTCCTGGAGGAGCAGGGTGCGGATGTAGCTGCGGAGCGCTGTGAGGAAGGCCTGAAGGTTCATATCAACTCCGACGATCCCGGCGTGATCCTCTCGGAAGCTCTGAAGTATGGATATCTCTCCAGGATCCATGTGATCAACAATGTTGAGCGTCCTCAGTATCCGCTTCATATATTCGAGGAGAACGAACTGGAAGAGGCCAAGGCTGATCCGAAGGCAGATCCCGAGAGTGAGCAGGAAGCTGAGATGCCGCACAAGGATGTCGGCTTTATCGCAGTCTCCATAGGTGAAGGGCTGGGCGACATATTCCGTGAACTCGGGGCAGACTGCCTGATCGAGGGCGGACAGACCATGAATCCTTCCACGCAGGATATCATTACCGCGATCGATAAGGTGAACGCCGATACTGTGTTCATTTTCCCGAACAATAAGAATATCATCCTCGCTGCACAGCAGGCACAGAAACTGGTAGAAGGCAAGAAGATCATCGTTGTGCCTTCGAAGACGATCCCGCAGGGGATCACGGCGCTCCTCAATTATCTGCCGGAGAAGTCGGTGGAGGAGAATGAGGAACTGATGCGTGAAGAGATCGGCTGTGTGAAGACAGTCGAGCTGACCTATGCGGTGCGCGATACAAAGATCGATGAGCAGACGATCCACGAGGGAGATATCATGGGCGTCGGTGACAGCGGTATCCTCGCTGTCGGAAAAGAGATCGATGAAACTGCCCTTGATTCCCTTGCCAACATGGTGGATGAAGAGTCGGAACTGATCTCGGTCTACTTTGGAATGGAGACGAAAGAAGAGGATGCGGAAGCTCTCGGAGAGAAGATCCGTGAGCAGTTCCCGGACTGCGAGGTGGAGGTTGCTCCGGGCGGACAGCCGATCTATTATTACATCATATCAGTGGAATAATCTCTGCAGGACAGCTGCAGGATAAAGAGACAGGATTGCTCCGGCATCGCCGGGGCATTCTTGCATATGAGCGGACAGACCGGTGCTCTGTATGGATGTCTGATCTGAAAGAGAGTGGAGGGAGGAACTGCATTATGAATACACAGGTGAAAAAGAGATCACTTGCCGGAACCATATTGAAGACGATTCTGTTAATCCTTCTTATTGTCGTTGCCGCGGCCGCTGCTCTGATAGGCTATCTGACCGCAACGGAGTATTATCCGAAGGCAGGAGAGCAGGAGACAGTGCCGGTGATGCATGAGAATGACAGTGTGCTTACAGGATCCGGTCCGCTGCGTATCATGACATGGAATGTCGGATACGGAGCACTCGGAGACAATGCGGACTTTTTCATGGACGGAGGTTCAGGCGTCAATACTGCCACGAAGGACAGGGTTCAGGAAAATGTATCTTCCATGCTGGATGTGATCGAACGTGAGGATCCGGATATCCTGTTCCTGCAGGAAGTCGACCTGAATTCCATGCGTTCCCACCATACGAACGAGGTGCAGCTGTTCTCGGACGCGTTCTCCGGTATGGAGTCTGCCTTTGCGTACAACTTCAAAGTACCGTTTATCCCCTATCCGATCCCGCCCATCGGGACTGTGAACAGCGGCATTGTGACACTTTCTTCCTGGCATCAGACACAAGTCCTGCGGGAGGCGCTGCCCTGCCCGTTCTCCTGGCCGATCCGTGTCGCGAACCTGAAGAGATGTGTACTGATCTCCAGGATACCGGCACCAGACTCCAAAGAACTGGTCCTGGTGAATCTACATCTGGAAGCCTATGACAGCGGGGAAGGCAAGATCGCCCAGACAAAACAGCTGCGGGAACTGCTGGAAAGCGAAGCCGGAAAGGGGAATTATGTGATTGCCGGAGGAGACTTCAATCAGGTATTCTCCGACACTGATATCGCGAAGTATCCCGCTCAGGAAGGAAAGTGGCAGGCAGGGGAGATTGATGTAAATGAATTCAGCAGCGATCTCAGTTTCCTGATGGACAGCAATGTACCCACCTGCCGTTCTCTGGACCAGCCTTATGAGGGGGCTGACAAAGAAAACTTCCAGTACTATGTGATCGACGGATTCATTGTTTCCTCCAACCTGGAAGTAAAGCGCCTGGAGACGCTGGATGAAGGATTCGTCAGCACCGACCACAATCCGGTCCTTCTTGAAGTGGAGATGGCTGGCTGATCTGTACACTGGTATTGACTCATTTATACGTTTTTATGTTTACGGGAGATCCCCTTCGCGGCGGTCTCCCGTGTTTTTTGTAACCGGTATTCGGGAGCAAATGATGATGTCAGGTCAGGTTTTAATATATAAAGTTTCTAGTGACAAATCTCAGATTAGCCGTATAATATAAGCGGATGTTTAATCAAGACATGCAACTCGAAGACCAGGAATATAAACAGATGGAGGAACTCTTATCATGAAACAAGGTGGAATGCTTGCCATGATCCTTGCAGGAGGACGTGGGAGCAGGCTTCACGCGCTCACTGACAAGGTGGCGAAGCCGGCAGTATCTTATGGCGGGAAGTACCGTATCGTAGATTTTCCGCTCAGCAATTGCGCAAACAGCGGTATCGACATTGTCGGTGTTCTGACACAGTATGAGTCCGTTCTGCTCAACAGTTATGTGGCAGCCGGATCACGCTGGGGACTTGACTCGGATGACTCGGGTGTGTTTGTACTTACTCCCAGAGAGAAAGCTGATTCCGGTCTTGATGTCTACCGCGGCACAGCAGATGCGATCTCCCAGAATATTGATTTCATCGATCAGTATAATCCGGAATATCTTCTGGTTCTCTCCGGAGATCATATCTACAAGATGAACTATGATAAGATGCTCCAGGCTCACAAGGAGCAGGGTGCAAACGCCACCATCGCGGTCCGCCCGGTCCCGATGAAGGAAGCAAGCCGTTTCGGTATCATGAATACCAATGAGGATGGCGATATCGTCGAATTCGAGGAGAAGCCGGCGAATCCCAAGAGCAACCTGGCATCCATGGGAATCTATATCTTTACCTGGAAGGATCTGCGCAAGCTGCTGATCGCTGACATGAAGAATCCGGATTCCGATCATGACTTCGGCAAGAATATTATCCCGACCATGCTTGCTGAGAACAAGAAACTCATCGCTTACCGCTTTGAGGGTTACTGGAAAGATGTAGGAACCATTGATTCGCTGTGGGAAGCGAATATGGACCTCCTGGACAAGAAGAACGAGCTGGATCTGAGTGATTCCTCCTGGAGAATCTATTCGGAAGATTCTTCGGCTCTGCCGGCATACATCGGCCCGGACGCAGAGATCGACCGTATCTATGTAACCCAGGGTGCCGTCATCATGGGTAAGGCGAAGAACAGTGTCCTTTCCACCGGATCCATCATCCTGGAAGGCGCGACGGTTGAGGATTCCGTCCTGATGCCGGATACAAAGATCGAAGAAGGCGCGACTGTAACAAGAGCGATCATCGCGAGCGGCGTGAAGATCGGCAAGGGAGCCGTGGTAGGTTCCGCGGACAGCGAAGAGATTCTTCTTGTATCAAAGAATGTAAAGGGGGTGGAGTGACATGGCAGCGAAAGCATTCGGTATCGTAACATCTACACCGCGGCGCGTGAATGTCCACGGGCTTCAGGAATATCGTCCGGCAGGTGCATTTACATTCGCAGGTAAGTTCCGTGTTATCGACTTCCCGGTTTCCAACTTCTCCAACAGCGGAATCAAGAATATTCAGGTTTACCTGAATAAGCATCCGAAGGCGCTTACCGATCATCTCGGCACAGGCCGCAGCTACAACCTGAACTCCAAGAGGGACCGTCTGCAGCTGTTCTACTGCAACCACCACATGGAGAATGAAGTCTACAATACGGATGTCTCCGATTATCTGGATAATCTGGTAGATATCAAGGCAATTCCGCAGGAATATGTGATCATTGCTCCGTGCTATATGGTCTACAGGCAGGACTTCGAAGCTCTTCTGAATGAGCATGTGCTGTCCGGTGCGGATATCACGATGCTGTATCACAGAGTGAACAATGCGCGTGATCATTTCCTGAACTGCCGTGTCATCACGATGGATCAGGACCAGATGGTGACATCCCTGGAAGTCAACCGCGGCAACCGCCAGAATCAGTGCGTCTTCATGGACACTTATGTAATGAAGAAGGAACTGTTCATCAATCTGGTAGAGCGTACAGCGGCTTATTCCTCCACCTACTCACTGGCACAGATGCTCTCGGTGATCATCAAGACAGAAGAGTATCAGATCCGCGGCGCGCAGCATAAAGGTTTCTTCGCGTCCATCGATGATCTTCAGTCCTACTATGAAGCCAACATGTCACTGCTGGATCCGAAGCAGATGAGAGACCTGTTCACTGAAGACTGGTGGATCCACACCAGGACGACAGACTCGAACCCGGCACGGATCTATGAGGGAGCGGATGTGAAGGGCTCCATGGTCGCGAACGGATGCCACGTGGAAGGATGCGTGCAGAATTCGATCCTCGGACGTGCAGTCCAGATCGGCAAAGGCGCAGTCGTAAAGAACAGTATCGTCCTTGACCACGCGGTGATCGGTCCGGACGTTGTCCTGGAGAATCAGATCGTCGACAAATATGCGAAGATCACGAAGACCAAGGAACTGATCGCAACTCCGGAGAAGCCCGGATATGTCCACAGGGCAGATAAACTGTGACAGAGTGCCTGACAATAAGTGAAATGTCATGAACTGATCAATGTATAACAGACAGACACCCCCTTCGCGGACGCTCTACAGGTCCACTACGGGGGTGTTTGTCGGAGTAAGAATAACAGGATGGACTTGGGTCCGTTATGCCGCCCGCCTGCTGGCATATGCCATGCAGGCGGGCAGTCATATGAGGAAAGAAAGACGGTAAATATGAGAGCCTGTGAGAGACTGATTCAATATGCGAAGATATGGACAACAAGTGACGAGCATTCCGGGAAGACCCCCAGCACCATGAGGCAGTTTGATCTTGCACGTTTACTTGTCTCGGAAATGAAAGCACTTGGGATCGAAGATGCCCGGGTGGATGAACACTGTTATGTATATGGCTCGATCCCTGCGACCGAAGGGTATGAGGACAGGACATCCATAGGACTGATCGCCCATTTAGATACAGCACTGGACTGCAGCGGAGAGAATGTGTCTCCCCGCATCCATAAAGATTATGACGGCGGAAAACTTGCGATCGGCAACGGCAGAGTCCTGGATCCGGATCTGTTCCCGCATCTGAAGACCCTGGCGGGGCATACTCTGATCACTACAGACGGGACGACTCTGCTGGGAGCGGATGACAAGGCAGGGATCGCGGAGATCCTAACCCTCGCGCAGCTGCTGATCGAAGGCTCCGGGGAAGAGACTCTTCCCGGAGGCTGTGACGTGTCCGGCATCCCTGCCGGCAGTACAGGAGTAAAGATCCCGCACGGGCCGGTCCGCATCGCATTTACACCCGACGAGGAGATCGGAGGCGGCGCGTATCTGCTGGATCTGGACGCGTTTGGCGCAGATTATGCCTACACCGTGGATGGCGGGGCACCGCAGATGATCAATTATGAGACCTTCAACGCAGCCACCGCCCGGTTTGAGATCAAGGGCCTGAGCGTTCACCCCGGAAGTGCGAAGGGGATCATGAAGAATGCGGCTCTGATCGCATGTGAGATCATTGCCATGCTTCCATCCGCGGAGACTCCGCAGAATACGGAAGGATACGAGGGATTCTATCACCTGTTTGACCTGAAGGGCAGTGTGGAGAGCGCCAGTGTACGCTGCCTGATCCGGGACCACAGTGCCCAGCAGTTTGAAGTCAGGCAGAAGATGCTTCGCTTTATCGAAAAGACTGTCAATGAAAAGTACGGAGCAGGGACATGCACTCTGACCATCGATCAGCAGTACCGGAACATGGAAGAAAACATAGAACCCTGCATGCATCTGGTGGATAATGTTAAGAAGGTCATGAAGGAACTGGGCCTTCGCGCAGACACTGCTCCGATCCGGGGCGGAACGGATGGTTCGCAGCTGTCTTACCGCGGACTTCCCTGCCCGAACCTGGGAACCGGCGGGTACTGTTTCCACGGACCGCTGGAACACATTACGGCTGAGAACATGGATACCGTGGTCCGTATCCTTCTGGGGATCGTGCGCTGCTATGCGCAGAAGTGAGAGTCTTGGACGAAAAACAAAAATGATGAACACAAGTGAAACGAGGAACAGTCGTATAGATAAGACGGGAGGTTGGAGATGAAGTTTTCACAGATGCCGTACAGCAGGATTGATATGGATGCAGTGCGCAGAGATATGAAGGATCTGACCCATAGGCTGGACCTGGCGAAGTCCGGTGAGGAACAGTTTCAGATCCATCAGGAGTACTACAGGATCACGGATCATATCATGACACTGATGACGCTGGCCGAGATCCGGCATGACATCGATATGACGGATGAGTTCTACCGCCAGGAGCAGGATTACTACGATACGGTGCAGCCTGAGATAAGGAACCTGAATGTGGAGTATCAGAAGAAACTCTATGAATCACCGTATCGTCCTTATCTGGAGGAGAAGATAGGCAAAGTTGCATTCAAGAACATGGAACTTGCCATGAAATCCGTTGATGAGAAGATCCTTCCGCTCATGCAGGAGGAAAATAAACTCCAGACGCAGTATAACATGCTGCTTGCGACAGCTGAGATAGAATGGAATGGAGAGACTCTGAACCTGTCGCTCATGAATCCCTATCTTCGCAATCCGGACCGGAAGGTCCGCGTGGAAGCATGGAGGAAATATTCAGAGTTTTTCACGAAGAACCGTGAACAGCTGGATGATATCTATGACGCTCTTGTAAAGAACCGCACTCAGCAGGCTGTGGCGATGGGCGGAAAGGACTACCTGGATCTGGGATATGCCCGCATGCAGCGAAACTGCTATGGCCGCGAGGATGTGCGTTCGTTCAGGGAGCAGGTAAAGCGTGATTTTGTCCCCTTCGCAGAGAAACTGCATGAGAGAAGGCGGGTCAGGCTCGGACTCGATCATCTTCATTTTGAAGATGAAGGAGTTTATTTTGCACAGGGCAATCCGAAACCGGTGGGAGATCCTGCCCAGATCCTGGAAGCAGGGAGGGGAATGTACAATGAACTGTCCCCGGAAACCGGAAAGTTTATGAATTTCATGTGTGACAATGAACTGTTTGATGTCATCGGCCGCAAGACCAAGAAAACAGGCGGATACATGACATATCTGCCGGACTATAAATCGCCGTTCATCTTCGCCAACTTTAACGGGACAAGCGGGGACGCGGATGTCATCACCCATGAGTGCGGTCATGCTTTCCAGGGCTGGATCGCATCGGAAGACCCGATCAGGGAACATTCGGATATCACCATGGAGACGGCTGAGACCCACTCCATGTCCATGGAGTTCTTTACAGAGCCGTGGATGGACCGGTTCTTCGGTGACCGGGCGAAAGACTATGCCGGAATGCATTTTGAGGACAGCTGTATCTTTATCCCGTACGGAACCATGGTGGACGAGTTCCAGGATATCATATATTCGGATCCATCCCTGAGCCCGAAAGCGCGCAACCAGGTGTGGAGAGATCTGGAGAGGCAGTACAAACCGCACCTGGATTATTCCGGAAATGATTATTATGAGGACGGTTGTTTCTGGCAGAGACAGCACCATATCTATGACTGCCCGCTGTATTACATTGACTACTGCATCGCCCAGACAAACGCCCTTCAGTACAAAGCATGGATGGACCGTGACTACAGACAGGCATGGGACAGTTATCTGAAACTGTGCCGGCTGTCAGCGTCGGATTTCTTCACGAACCTGCTGCCGCAGGTAGGCCTGAACAATCCCTTTGAGGACGGGTGCCTGGCGGAGGTAGTCAGAGGTCTGGAAGCAAAGATGGAGTGACAGTGCATATGCAGGAATCATCACCGATCACGGCGGTCAGGGGAATAGGAGAGAAGACTGCGGTTCATTTCAATAAAGCAGGGATCTGCACGGTATCGGATCTGATCTCCTATTACCCGAGGACCTATGATGTATGCGAAGACCCGGTGGCAGCGGGAGGCCTTACGGTATTTGATGACGGAAGGCTGGTCGCTGTGGAAGGAAAGATCGAGAGGGCGCTCAGTGTGCGCTATCTTCGCTCTTTCAAGATCACCACGGGCAGGATTCTGACAGGCGGCGTCTACCTGGATGTCACCTGGTACAACATGCCCTTTATACGCAATCAGGTTCAGCCGGGATCTGTGTATGTGTTCCGCGGAAGACTGAAGGCAAAAGGGAATAAAGTATTCCTGCAGCAGCCGAAGGTCTATGATGTGTATGACTACGAACAGATGAAGAAGACTTTCCAGCCGGTCTATCCGCTGGTTCGGGGCCTGACAGAGAATGCCCTGAAGAAAGCTCTGAAGGAGGTCTTCTTCGGATCAGATCACCTGGATCTCTCAGAGGATTATATTCCGGAGGATATGCGTGTCCGGTATGATCTGGTCTCCAGGAAAACGGCAGTGCGCGGGATCCATTTTCCGGAAGGGGAGGAGCAGCTTGTCAGGGCACGGCGGAGGCTTGTGTTTGAAGAGTTTTTCTTCTTTATCCTGATGCTGAAAAGAATGCGGGATTCCAGGCTTCGCAGCGAGGATGGATATCCTCTGGCTCCCGTATCTCAGACGAAGCAGCTGCTGGAGAGTCTTCCCTATGAACTGACAGGCGCGCAGATGCGTGTCTGGAAAGAAGTGTCCGGCGGCATGGCTTCACGGACCGTTATGGCACGGCTGATCCAGGGGGATGTAGGCTCCGGCAAGACCATTGTAGCGTTTCTTGCCCTGGTGCAGTGCGCCGCCAACGGAAAACAAGGCGCCCTGATGGTTCCGACGGAAGTGCTCGCAAGGCAGCATTACGAGGCCTGTCAGAACCTGCTTGGCAGGGCGGGACTGCCGTATGAGGCAGTTCTTCTTACAGGATCTCTGAAGGCATCCCAGAAGAGAGAGGCGTATGAGAAACTGGAGAGCGGAGAAGCTTCCATAGTGATCGGTACGCATGCCCTCATCACGGAGAAAGTTGTATACAGAGACCTTGCCCTTGTAATCACAGATGAACAGCACCGGTTCGGCGTGAACCAGAGAGAGACACTGGAACAGAAGGGGAAGATGCCGCACACCATCGTCATGAGCGCGACACCGATTCCCAGGACCCTGGCAGTCATCCTGTACGGAGACCTGGATGTATCGGTGATCGACGAGATGCCTGCAAACCGGCTTCCCATCAAGAATGCAGTGGTCGGTGCTTCGTGGAGACCGAAGGCATACCAGTTTATTGCCAGGCAGGTCCATGAAGGGCATCAGGCTTATGTGATCTGCCCGATGGTAGAGGAATCGGATGAGATTGACGCAGAGAATGTGATCGATTATACGGATTCCCTTCGGGAGAAGCTTCAGTCTATGATCCCGGGGATTCAGGTTGCGTATCTGCACGGGCGCATGAAGAGTACTGAAAAACAGGCCATCATGGAACGGTTTTCAGCAAATGAGATCCAGGTGCTGGTATCGACCACGGTCGTTGAAGTGGGTGTAAATGTACCGAACGCTACGGTCATGATGGTGGAGAACGCTGAGAGGTTCGGACTGGCTCAGCTGCATCAGCTGCGCGGAAGAGTCGGCAGAGGGGACGCACAGTCCTACTGCATCTTTGTATACGGAATCGAAAACGATACGGTCAAAAAACGTCTGGATATTCTGTCTTCTTCGAATGACGGTTTTGAGATCGCCAGAAAAGACCTGGAGCTGAGGGGCCCGGGAGAATTGTTCGGGGTCCGCCAGAGCGGTGAGCTGAACTTCCAGCTTGCAGATATCTATGCAGACGCCCCGGTGCTTCAGGCAGCGGAGGCAGCAGCCGAAAAGATTCTGCTTGAAGATCCCGGTCTGACATCACAGCAGGGTCGGCAGATTGCCCATCATATGAAGCTGCTGGAAGCGTCAACGGGGAATCATGATGTCCTCTGAGAAATCATCGATGTAATTCGATTGGATAATATAGTCAAAAGTGTATACAATTCACACAAAAACACCGCAAAAATGCCTATTTCGCAGTGAAAGGCTTGAAAAAAAATAGAAGAAGGCGTATTATGCGAAGCTGTAATCACTTATGGGACTTTTATAATTAACATATAATATGTGTTATTCAGGAGGAGATTATGAAAGACGTTAAGAAGAACGTTGCAGCAAAGACCGAAGAAGTGAAGAAGAGCGCTGCAGTAAAGAAAGAAGAGGTCAAGGAGACCGTTGAGAAGAAGGAAGCAGAGACGAAGAAGGCTGCAGAAGAATCAGTAAAGGCTGTTGAAGAATCAGTAAAGGCTGTTGAAGTGAAGGCAGAAGAGACCAAGAAGGCTGCTGTAAAGGCAACCAAGAAGACCGCAGATGCTGCTGCAAAGGCAACCAAGAAGGCTGCTGACACAGCTGCGAAGGCAACCAAGAAGGCTGCTGCGACTGTGAAGAAGGCTGCTGCAAAGAAGACTGTCAAGAAAGCCGCTGTGAAGGAATCCATTTCCCTGCAGTATCTCGGCAAGGATATCAAGACTTCGGATCTGATGGATGCAGTGAAGAACATCTGGACCGGAGAACTCGGCAAGAAGGCCGCTGACCTTGAGAGCATCAACCTGTATCTGAAACCGGAAGAAAACGCAGCATACTATGTGATCAATGAGTCCTTTACCGGACGCATTGAGTTCTGATTGAAACGGTTCAGAGATTCCTGTTGAGACAGGAGCCTGTATTTTAATAAGTCCAAGCGAATGAGACGGATCTGCCTATGACGGCAGGTCCGTTTTCTGTATGGCGGAATTCAGTCTGAAGACGAAAAAAACACAAGCGGAACAGTAAGAAGACACAATTCCGAATATAATCATTCATAAACACGAAAAAACCGAAAATATTTCGATATAAAAAGAAAAAACGCATTGATTGATACAATATTTAGTGATAAAATACGGGACATTAGCAACTGCTTACATATTAAAGGAGGATTATTATGAAGAAAGTTCTTTCCATTGTCCTTACAGGTGCTCTTGCAGCCAGCTTTGTTATGAGCGCATCCGCTGCAGAAGTGATCAAGATCGGCGGCATCGGACCGACCACAGGCCCTGCCGGCATCTATGGCTCCAGCGTACAGAACGCAATGGAGATCGCGGTAGATGAAGTCAATGCGATGGGCGGAGACATTCAGTTCGAGCTCACGTTTGAAGACGATATGCATGACGCAGAGACTTCCGTGAATGCATACAACACTCTGAAAGACAAAGGAATGCAGATCCTTGGCGGTACCGTTACCACGAATCCCTGCCTGGCAGTCGGTGCTGAGGCAGTCGCGGATAACATGCTGTGCCTGACTCCGTCCGCATCTTCCCAGGATGTCATCGATCTTGGCGACAACATCTTCCAGGTATGCTTCACGGATCCCAACCAGGGTCTTGCGTCTGCTGATTATATTGCACAGCAGAAGCTTGGAACCAAGATCGGCGTCATTTACAACTCAGCTGACGCATATTCGACCGGTATTCTGAATACCTTCCTCGCAGAAGCGAAGACACTGGGACTGGATGTCCTTGAACCGCAGGCGTTCACAGACGATAACTCCACCGACCTTACCACTCAGGTCCAGGCCTGCAAGGATGGCGGCGCTGATCTGATCTTCCTTCCGATCTATTACACTCCGGCAAGCCAGATCCTGAAGGCAGCTGACGACATGGATTACGATGTTAAGTTCTTCGGCGTTGACGGTATGGACGGCATCCTGTCAGTAGAAGGCTTTGATACTTCTCTTGCAGAAGGCGTTATGCTTCTGACTCCGTTCGTCGCGACTTCCACAGATGAAGCCACTGTTTCATTTGTAGAAAAAGAAGTTAACAGTAATGATTTAGAATTCTATGATAATGAAATATCATTTAACATAGATAACGATACATTACAAGTTGAGGTGACTGTTAATAACACATACAGAGTACCAGAAATAACTAAAGAGATAACATTCACTAAACAATGGGAAGACGGCTCAAATGAATATTCTAAACGTCCAGAAAAAATTAAAATAGTGGCTAAAAATGGTGATGCAATAATAAAAGAAAAGATTATAGATGTAACTCAAGATGATAATATTACAGATACTATTTATGGCCTTCCATATTATGATGAAGATGGACAAGAAATTACTTACACAATAGATGAGGTAGAAGTAAATACAGACGACTTAAAATTCTATTCTAAACAAATAGATCAAGCAACTTATACTATTACAAATACATTTACAGTACCAGAAGATAAAACAAATATAGAAGTAACAAAAATTTGGTCAGATAACTCAAATGAAAATGCTACAAGACCAGCTCAAATCAAACTTCAAGTTAAAAATGGTACTACAGTAGTACAAGAACTAGTTGTAGATGTAGATAACACAGTAAATGAAAAAGTATATACTTTTGAAAACTTAGCACTTTATGATACAACTGGTCAAGTAATTGAGTACACAGTAGATGAAGTTGAAGTTAACGAAAATGATTTAACAGGTTATACAAAATCTATTGATGGAAATACTATTACAAATACTATA
>OMSN01000141.1 GCA_900313765.1 uncultured Eubacteriales bacterium | reverse complement strand
AAGCGCAGCATCATCAGCTGTACCGGTGTGATCTTCTCCATCAGGCCCTTGCTTACCAGAAATGAAGTTCCCCATGCAATGACACAGAGAACGGAAAGCACATGGCCTCTCAGTTGTCTTCTGTCACTCTTCCTCATGAACGTTGGGCTTGATCATAAATTTCTCTGCCACCTTGCTTGTCTTTGATTTCTTGAGTGTAACGTAACCGATGACGGAGAACACGACCGCACCGATCAGATTGACCAGCAGATCTTTCATGGTATCCAGGATACCGATATCCAGATACCCTCCGTTTACCGTGATCGTCTCTCCGGACGCGGTATGGATCACCGTATCAACGATATCCTTCACGCGTATGGCAATTCCTGAATTCTGCGGGTCCAGGTTGACGGAACTGAACGTCTTCACGATGAAGTCCTTCTGCATGTCCAGATGAAAGAACAGATCCATGGAGCATTCGAAGAACTCCCAGATCACGCCGATCGTCATGGAAAAACAGAACGCCACAAGAGTCAGGTAGAAGGGTGACAGATTGACGTTCCTGCTTCCTCTGTTCAGCAGATAGATCAGTGAGAAACCGATCGCCGCGCACAGGAAGCCATTCATCGTGTGAAGCATCGTATCCCATCCCGGAATCTTTACATAGTAACTGTTTACTTCTCCCAGGATCTCTGCTGAAAAGATAAATAGAAATATGATCGTCTGAAAGAGAGGCGGGATCGTCAGATCCATGTATTCTTCCACTAAAGCCGGCAGCAGAAACAGCACCAGCGTCAGGATACAGATCGCAAAACTCTCATAGTTATGCGTGATCAGGCACCGAACCGCTGTCAGGACAACCATCGTATGCAGTATCATATAGCACGCGAACAGCTTCTTGCTGTCATTGTACCTGTAGCGGTCCATCAGACGTTTTATGAATCTGCCTACTTTGCCCAGTTTCATATGATTTCTCCCTCCTGTTGAAAATCATTCCCGGGAAAACCCGATTGGAAGAGTATAGCATATGCAGAAGTCATTTTCAGTTTATTTTTATACAGTGTCTTTCTTTTGTGTTTCAGGATCCTGATTTTGAAAACTGAAAAAGTGGCTGTCCCCCGGTGGGGAAAGCCACTTGCCAGTATGATGTCTATGGGAACCAGGCCTCAGAAAGACGGGCGGGATGAGCGGGGATTCTATCTGAGACTTCTGCGGATGATCAGCCGACTGTGCTGAAGGAAACCTCGATGTCTCCTGCTCCCAGTGCTTCCTTGAGTCCCTTCACATCTTTGATGTGCCCGATCTTCGTGTAGCTGTAATTGCTATGGAATGTCTCGTAGAACAGGACCAGGCAGTCATCTCCGTACAGCATCAGATCTCCTGCCTTGATGGTTCCGGTTTTTTTTGCATTCGCGGGAAGTGTCTGGTCCATGTAGTAATATTTCTCATTCCCGTTCAGTTCCTCCATCAGAACTGTAGACGGCAGCTGCTTCAGGAATGCCCTGGCTGTCTTATTGTTCTCCAATTCTGCCTGGAAGGTCTTTCCTCCTGCTACGATCTCTATCTCACTCTTTTTCACGGTAACCTTATATTTCTGTTTTTTCTTCCCGCTTCTTGCGGTTATTGTCGCTTTCCCTGGCTTCTTTGCAGTGATCTTCCCTTTGGCGGAGACGGAAACGACCCCGGGCTTACTGCTCTTCCACCTGACTTTTTTCCATTTTTTCTTAACAGACAGTTTTTTCTTCTGACCTACAGTCAGGGTTATCGATTGGGTCTTCGCCTGCGGTTGAACGGTCATCCCCACGCTGAGCAGTATGACCAGAAGAAGGATTCTGTACAGGTTCCTGACGGTCTTTCTTGTCATTTTCATTTTCATCACTCCTGTCATCCGGATCATCCTGCCGGTATATTATGCACAGATTGCCGTTTTCTTTATGATGATCTGTCCCTTCGCTTCGGGATCATCCATGATGATCTCTGTCACCTTCGGAACCTGGATCACTCCGCTCTTCGGGTTTTTGATACTGTCCACAGACGTTGTAATGGAAGCCGTCACCTCTGATTTTTCGAAGGCAAGATCTGTATCGATCATCCTGCAGTTGATCAGTTTCAGTCCCTTGCAGTAGCACAGGGGCTGTGTTCCTATGATCGTACAGTTTTCAAAGGTCACATTCTCAGAGTACCAGGCAAGGTATTCTCCCTTGATCACACTGTCTTTCACCAGGACATTCCTGGCATGCCAGAATGCGTCTTTGGTATCGAACTCGCAGTTCGTGAAGACCGAATCTGTAATGTACTGGAAGGAATACTTCCCTTTCATGGTCACATGGTCAAATGTGAGATGTTCTGAGCGCATCATGAAATACTCGCTGCTTGCGCTCGTATTCTTCATGGTGATATTTCTTACAGACCAGCCGAATTCCGTTGACAGGATATCGCTGTTTTCGATTCTGACATCGGCGCACTCCCGAAGCGCTTTGATTCCATGAAGTCTGGAATCTGAGATCCGCACTCCCTCGGAATACCACAGTGCTGCCCGGCACAGATCCGTCATCTCGCAATTCTGTATCCGCAGATTATGGTCATGCCAGAACGGATATCTCAGATTGAAATAACTGTCCCTTACTTCAACATCCCGGCTCTCTTTAAGAGCGCTTTCTCCATCTGCCGGTCCGTCAAACCGGCAGGCGATCACCTGTGCGCCTCTTTCTCCGTACAGTGCTCTTTCTTCGTCAAATGTCTGATCTTGATAAATATTCATTTCAAATGTTCCTCAAAAAACTGCTGCATCTTGTCAAAGGGGATGATGTCCTTGCGGTCATACAGATCGGTGTGAACTGCGCCGGGGATGATCATCAGCTCTTTATTGTCACCCTTCAGAAGCTGGAATGTATCACGGCTCAGATAGCAGGAATGTGCCTTGTCCCCGTGGATCATCAACACTGCGCTGTCAATCTCGCCGGCATAGGTGAACAGGCGCGTATTCATAAGGGAGGTCTGCGTACTGGCAGCCCAGCCGTCATTGGAGTTGAGAGACCTGGGATGATAGCCGCGCTCGGTCTTGTAGTAATCGTAGTAATCCTTCACAAAGAACGGTGCGTCTTCCGGAAGAGGATCCACTACGCCGCCCGCTCTTTTATAGCTTCCGTTTCTGTAATCTTCTGTCCTCTGGGCATTGACTGCCTCCCTTGCCGCCTTCCGTGCTTCTTTGCTGTCGGCAGCATCAAAGTACCCATTGCCGGCCACTCGGGACATATCGTACATGGTGGAGGTCACCGTCGCTTTGATGCGTGTATCCACGCATGCCGTCTGCAGCGCCATGCCGCCCCAGCCGCAGATGCCGATGATGCCGATACGATCGGGATCCACCAGTTCACAGCAGGACAGATAATCTACCGCTGCCTGGAAGTCTTCCACATCGATGTCGGGAGAATGCATCGCACGGGGGAAGCCGCCTGACTCACCGGTAAAGGATGGGTCAAAGGCAATCGTCAGGAATCCGCGCTCTGCCATCTCCTGGGCGTACAGACCGGAGGACTGCTCCTTGCAGGCTCCAAACGGTCCGGAAACTGCAATGGCGGGAAGCTTACCGGCTGCATCCTTCGGTACATACAGATCTGCGGCGAGGGTGATGCCAAAGTGGTTCACGAATGTCACTTTGCTGTGATTCACCTTGTCGCTCTTCGGGAAAGTCTTGTCCCATTCCTGTGTCAGAGTAAGCTGTTCTGTTTTCATCATCATAATTACCGCCTTCCTATATTATCACTTATCTTTAGTTGATCGAATCTCTTTTTCTGTCTGTCGGATGAGGTAGTCCAGGCAGTCCACTTTTCTCTGGCTCTGATGGAGCGCATCCATCAGGTCACATCGTATTACCTTCATCTCGTGGAGTGCATCAGTAAGTCTTCCCGTCTGGACCAGTCCATTTACGAAAGAGGCGGATTCATCACTGCACCCGGCATCCATCAGATTGCACTTTATTGCATTTTCCTGTCCCACACGCAGTTTCTCCTCTCAGGTCTTCTCTGTGATTGTATTGTAGAGGTTTGACGCTGTCTTCGCTAATGGTTATAATGAATACTGTGATATTCTCAATTGGAATATCATCGCTTGAAGGCGAAGGGAGGTTCAGCTGACATGGAGATACGGACACTCAGATATTTTCTTGCGGTGGCACGGGAAGAAAACATGACCCGGGCCGCTGATACACTGCATGTGACACAGCCCACTCTGTCGAAGGCCCTGAAAGCGCTGGAGGAAGAACTTGGCAAGAAGCTGTTCACCCGGCACAGCTTCAGCATCAAACTGACGGATGAGGGAATCCTCCTGCGCAACCGCGCTGAAGACCTGGTCAGCATGGCGGACAGGATCGAGCGGGAGTTCATCACTCTGGACGATATCACCGGCGGCGATCTGTATTTCGGACTGGCGGAATCTTACCAGATCCGCTACTTTGCACGGGAGATCCATGCATTCAAGCAGACGTTTCCCAATCTGCGCTACCATATCACAAGTGGTGACACGGAGCAGGTCATAGAGAAGCTGGATAAAGGATTATTGGATTTCATCGTTCTTGCAGAATCTCCGGACGCAGACAAGTATGAATCTCTCATATTCCCGGAAACTTGTCATGCCGGAGGATGATCCTCTGGCAAAGAAAAAGGTCATCCGGGTGGATGACCTGATCGGGCTTCCTCTGTTTTGTTCGGAGCAGAGCTGGAAGAATGACATTCCCCGCTGGGCTGGTACAAAGATGGACCAGCTTCATCTGGAAGGCTCTTTCCGGCTTGCGTATAACGGGTCTATGTTTACAAAAGAGCATCTGGGATATCTTCTGACGTTCGATAAACTGGTGGACACCTCTTCCGGCAGCGGACTGGTGTTCCGTCCGCTCACGCCGCGCCTGGAGACCAGTCTGTATCTTGTATGGAAGAAGTATCAGACCTTCTCACCGATCGCAGAGCGTTTCCTGGCGCAACTCGGAACATCTTTCAGTCCTTGATGCTTTCCGCAATTCTGCCCAGTGAAGCACCGCCTCTGTACATCTGCGGAAACTCTTCTTCCTCCCAGGTCTCGTAGTATTCCAGCACATTCTCATCATCTTCCGAGGTCTGGTATGTATACTGTACCCCGTTCGCTGACTCTGCCTGGATTCTGTATCCTCCGTCCCGGATCTCCTCGATACTGCTGATCCTGTCGGAATGATCCGGAGTAAAGACTCCGTCTCTCATATGCCCATAGCATATGTCTGAATCGGTAAACTCCACGTGGTATTCCGGATACATGGTTCCATCTTCCTCATATCCCATGGAAGCTGTTTCCCAGATCCCTGTGATCGGAGATGTTTCATCGGTCAACGTGTCAGAGCTGTCTTTCTGTTCCAGAGCAACCGCATCCGGAACCTTCTTCTCCGGGACTCTGCAGGCAGCTGTGGTCAGAGCCATAGCCAGCAGTACTCCCGCTGTGATTAATTTGATCATATACCCTCCTGTGCGATGCAGCCGGTGTCTGTTCCGCCGACTGTTTTTACAGTGTCTATCATAAACGCTGCATCCGTCACAGTCTCTGAAGTTTTTCTTGAATCTTTCTAAAGAAGTCGTGTTCATGCCGGTCTGCATGAACACGACTTTATTTTAATCAGCTGTCTGTATCAGAATCGACCAGTTTCTCGCCTGCTTTCAGAAGATGGATGCCGGGCGTCACCCGAATCTCCCCCGCCTCTGATACTGCGGTGATCTCCAGCTTCGAACTGCCGTCAGGACTGACAACGATCCGTTTTACAGGTTCCTCTCCCATCGGTCCGGTAACCATTACGGACAGATTCTTCGTGTAGTCATATTCCGTATTGCGCATATCTGAACCGACCGGCAGGATGCAACCGCTCTTCAGGAACAGCGGCATGTGGAAGTAATCATAAGTGCGGCGGTACCACCGTCCGCCTTCCAGCACTTCACCGTCGAGCAGATTCGTCCAGGTATATCCCTGGGGCAGATAGAATTCCCCGATCCCCTGATCATTGAATATCGGGGCAACAAGAAGAGCATCTCCGAGCATATACTGCAGATCCAGCGTGCGGCATCCGGGATCCTCCGGGAATTCGAAGAACATAGGCCTCATCAGAGGAGTTCCCTTCTCATGAGCCTCCTGTGTGAGAGCGTAGATATAGGGCATCAGACGGCACTTCAGGTTGACGAAAGTGCGAAGCACATCGCAGGATTCCTCATCAAAGACCCAGGGCACCCTGTAGGTATCCGAACCATGCAGACGGCTGTGGGAAGAGAGAAGCCCGAACTGGACCCAGCGTTTGTAGAGATCCGGCTCTGCCGTTGCCTCGAATCCGGAGATGTCATGGCTCCAGTAAGCGCATCCGCTGGAAAGGAAACTCAGGCCGCCCCGAAGAGTCTCTGCCATCGAGATATAAGTTGCCGAACAGTCTCCGCCCCAGTGAACGGGGAACTGCTGGGAGCCTGCCGTGGCAGATCTGGCAAAGAGGACTGCCTGGTCCTTCCCCCGGACTTCTTCGATCTGCCTGAAGATCGTCTCGTTATACAGGAATGAATAATAGTTGTGCATGGATCCGGGATCTGCCTTGTTATAGTAGGTCACATCGATCGGGACCCTCTCTCCGAAGTCAGATTTGATGCAGTCGATTCCTGCTTCCAGCAGGGCCCGGATCTTGCCGGCATACCATACTCTGGCTGCCGGATTCGTGAAGTCTACAAGGGCCATCCCCGGCTGCCAGTTATCTACCTGCTTGATGCCTTTTCCGTCTGAACGCATCAGGAAATAACCTCCCTGTCTGCCTTCCTCAAACATCACCGTATCCTGGGCGACATAGGGATTGACCCAGGCACACAGTTTAAGTCCCCTCTCATGATAGCGTTTGAGCATGCCCTCCACATCCGGGAACTGTTCCTGGTCCCATTCAAAATCACACCAGTGAAGAGGACGCATCCAGTAGCAGTCGAAATGGAACACACTCAGAGGGATGTCTCTCTCTTCCATCCCCTGGATCATGGATGTGACGGTCTCCTCATCATAGCTTGGCTTGAAGCAGGTTGAGAGCCATAAGCCGAAACTCCATGCCGGAAGTCTGGCAGGACGGCCGGTCAGGGCTGTGTAAGCCTCTATGATATCCGCAGGCTTTCTGCCGTAGAAGAGATGCCAGCGAAGCTGTTCTCCGGGCACCGTAAAGCTGACAAATTCAACTTTTTCGCTCGCGCACTCAAAGGAGACTCTGTCGGTTGAATCAACGAATACCCCGTAATTCTCCGTAGTCATGTAGAAGGGAATATTCTTATATGCGATCGTGGATGCAGTTCCTCCGTCCTCATTCCACATATCTACGGTCTGCCCATTCTTGACAAACGGCGTAAACCGCTCTCCGAAACCATAGATGCATTCTGTCGGTTTCAAAGACAGCTCTGTCAGCATATAGGGTTCCCATGCCCGTGCAAAATAGTCGGTTCCGGGCGAATAGGTCGACGGCTTCTTATTGACCCTGAGATAACCCGTGTTGCGGAAACCGGATGAAGTCAGCAGCTTCCCCTCCGCCTCAAATCGATATGCACACCAGCTCAACCGGATCAGGCTGCACATTCAGTTCAAAGCGCGGCTCGTGTGATTCATACCCCATGTCATGATAGAGTGTCACTGCAATATCATTATGTCCGGCACTGACAAAATCAATCGTCAGCACAGTCTGGTCAAGAGCATCTGCCCTTGACAGGATCGGTCTCTCGGGAGCCGTCACCCTCATACCGTTCTCAATCGGCCTTACCCTGAAAGCCTGCGATGCAAAAGATGCCTGAACACTCTCCTTCCGCAGCCAGTAACCTTCTGTATATTTCATAGCGTCCTCTTTCTATTCCGCTTCCTGCAGTGCGGATCCTGTTTCGAATCCTACTGACGTTTAAGAAGGGCGCTTCCGCCAAGCGGAAGCGCCCCCCGCACCTGATCAGTCCATCAGGATCTTCTTCAGATACTGCTATTCTGCTTATTCTGCTTCCGTCTCAGCGGCTGCAGCACCGTCGATGGTCGGCCATGTCTCTTCGATCGCAGCGCAGGTAGCATCCTTATCGGTCGTTCCTGCGATGTAGTCCTGCATGATCTGGCCGAAGGTCTGATGCCATCCGTCAGTGGACAGGCAGATCGACAGGTCATATGCACCCTTCTCTTCAACATGAGCAGCGCCCTGGTTGATAACCTCGAAGGTGCTCTCTGCGTCAGATACGATGGGCGGTACCACGCCGGCAACATCCGTAAACCAGCTCTGTCCGTACTCAGAAGTGTACCACCAGTTCACAAAGTGAAGGACAGCATCCAGATTCTCAGACTGGCTGGATACATGAAGAGCCTGGTCAGAACCGGTGATAACCTTGCACTGATCTGCATTGTCGGTAACCGGATATCCGTCAAATCCGATATTCAGATCCGGATTGATCGCGAGGACGTCTGCCTCGATCCATGCGCCCTGACCGCAGACCATAGCTGCCTCACCATTACCGAACGCAGCTTCCTCAGCAGCAAGGTCGGTCTCAAGAGGCTTCTCATCTCCGTTTGCGACAACAAGATCGATGAAATTGAAGAAGTTGTCATACAGTTCCGGATAATCGGAAACCTTGGCTTCTCCCTTCTCAAACTTGCTGATCAGCTCAGCAGTGGAGATGCCTGCGCCTTCAGCTGCGGCATTGACAAAATGCTGTGCCACATGTTTGAAGACCCACCACTCAGCAAAACCGGTTGTGAACGGCTTGTATCCGGCTGCTGTGATCTTCTCGCAGGCTGCGACCAGTTCTTCGGTGGTCTGCGGGAATGCTTCCACTCCGGCTTCCGCGAAGATATCTTTGTTATAAACGATACCAAAGTAGTTGCCCTTGATCGCAAGGCCGTAGCAGCCGGACCCGTCTGTGGGAGATTCCATTGCCGCTGCTACACCGGGATCCATGGCGTCAACCAGGGGCTGGCCGGTCAGGTCATAGGAATATTCCTTATAGGTATCGATCTCCTTGCCGGATGTGGATGAGAAGATATCCGGAACCTCTCCAGAATTCAGTTTTGCTTTCAGCAGTGTCGGATAATCATTCTGGGTTGTCTCATAGTTGATGGTCACATTGGGAGCCACCTCACTGTAAGCGTCGATCAGTTCTGTGATCGCGTCAGCATACTCCGGGCTGGCGACAAACATATAGATCTCGCCCTCATCAGCGGAGTAATCGACCTCATCAGCCACAGCGCCCATGCTCATCAGAGTGGCAGCCATTGTTCCTGCAAGCAGGACAGACATCAGTTTCTTCTTCATAAAAGAACCTCCTTTTCTCTCCACCCATATCCAGGCGGTATATTCCAAAGTCTTTGAATA
>OMSN01000289.1 GCA_900313765.1 uncultured Eubacteriales bacterium | reverse complement strand
GGTAGAGGATAACAGCTTTGGTACGCACGAGTACATGGAGCTGTGCCGGCAGCTGGGGTGCGAGACCTATGTGAACGGCAACTTGGGCAGCGGTACTGTACAGGAGATGTCGGAATGGGTTGAGTACATGACCTTTGAAGGCGTTTCCCCGATGGCAGATCTTCGTGCAAAGAATGGACACCCTAAGCCCTGGAAAGTGGACTTCTTCGGTGTCGGAAATGAAAACTGGGGATGCGGCGGTAATATGACACCTGAGTTCTACGCTAACGAGTACCGCCGCTACCAGACCTACGTGCGCCAGTACAGCGGTGGAGCGGAGACAGATCGCAGTATCAACAATCCCGGGATGATCCGCAAGATCGCGTGCGGCGCGAACGTAGCCGATACCGAATGGACACAAGGCGTCCTGAAGACACTCTTCAGGCACTGCGATCCAAGGTTCCATGGCAATACGGAGGGGCTTTCCCTGCATTACTATGTACATCCGGAAGGATGGGACATCAAGGGAAGCGCCACCGAGTTTGACGAGAAAGTCTGGTACAAGACACTGGCAAAAGCGCAGTACATGGAAGACCTGATCAACATGCACGGCGCGATCATGGATCAGTATGATCCCGAGAAGAAGATCGGTATGATCGTCGACGAATGGGGTACCTGGTTCACGGTGGAGCCGGGTACGAACCCGGGATTCCTGTATCAGCAGAATACAATGCGTGACGCACTGGTCGCAGCCATCACCCTGAATATATTCAACAAGCACTGCGACCGTGTGAAGATGGCATGTCTGGCACAGATCGTGAACGTTCTGCAGTCTGTTCTCCTCACGGAAGGACCGCAGATGATCAAAACACCGACCTGGTATGTCTTCCGCATGTTCCGGGAGCACCAGGATGCACAGCTGGTCAGCAGCTGCATCGAGACGCAGACGATCGGTGAAGAAGCACAGTACATGGTTCCGAATCTGACAGAATCAGCTTCCGTCGACAAGAACGGAAGGCTGCAGATCACGATCGGCAATCTGTCTGCGACAGAAGACTATCCGGTGAATACCCATATCACCGGCTTCAACGCGAAGAAAGTATCTGCTCAGATCCTCGCGGGGCAGATGGCAGACAAGAACACCTTCGATGAGCCGGATACGGTTAAGACACAGCCCCTTGCGCTGGATCTTCAGAATGGAGACCTCTCCTTTACCATGCCGGCACACAGCGTCATAACGATCACACTGGAACAGTGATATATGAGAGATGGAACGGCATCCATGGTCAGCGATGGCCGGATGCCGTTTTATCTGATACAGGAGACAGACAATATGAGAATGACTGGAAAACTGACTGCGGCGGGACTTGCACTGTGTCTGGCAGTTTCTGCCTGCACTCCGGCAGCGGCTGAAACTGCGCAGACGGAAGCTGAAGCAGCAGATCTGAAGAAGACCGCCCATGTCTGCGTACATGATCCATCTATCTTTGAGGATACAGACGGTATGTTCTATGTGCTGGGTTCTCACACAGCATCCGCTTCTTCCGAAGACCTGATCGAATGGAAACAGCTGAACTTCGACTATGGAAGCGGCGCTGGCGTTCCATTTTACGGAGATCTGAAGACTACACTGGAAGAACCCTTCCGGTGGGCAGGTTATGATGACGGTGACTGCAGCGGCGGATATGCGATCTGGGCACCGGACATCATCTACAATCCGTACTATGAATGGGAAGACGGCCAGAGCGGCGCGTACATGCTGTATCTGTGCTGTTCCTCCACCTGGAGACGCTCCTGCATCGCATACCTTGTATCAAAAGAAATGAAAGGTCCGTACTCCTATGTGGATACGATCATATACTCCGGCTTCACCAAGAATGGTGAGACGGACGGCAACAGCAGCCGGGATACGACCTGGGACAACGACTATCTGAATCTGAAGGAACTGACGCAGCTTGGATCTGAGAACGGCGGGATCGATGAGATCAGCGACAACTGGTTCAATGTGGACGGCAGCTGGAATCATCTGTATGCGCCGAATGCGATCGATCCGAACCTCTTTTTTGACGCGTCCGGTGAGAAACTCTACATGAGCTATGGCTCCTGGTCCGGCGGCATGTTTCTTCTGGAACTGGATCCGGCTACTGGCCATGCGATCTATCCGGGGGTTGACGGAACGGATGAAGTCAGCGGCAACTATGTGGACCGTTATTTCGGTGTTCATCTGATCGGCGGAGATCATCAGTCCGGTGAAGGGCCGTACATTTCCTATGATCAGGAAACCGGGTATTACTATCTCTACTGTACCTATGGCGGACTTGCGGCAGAAGGCGGTTATAACATGCGCCTGTTCCGCTCTGAGAATGTGACCGGTCCT
>OMSN01000166.1 GCA_900313765.1 uncultured Eubacteriales bacterium | reverse complement strand
ATCATCCAGGGACAATGTGAACGCCAGCATGAAGCCGGACAGGATACCCGACATGATATCCGGAAGGACAACCTTGCGGAATGCCAGCATCCGGGAAGCCCCCAGGTCCAGCGCAGCCTCATAGGTGCTGATATTGACCTGGCGAATTTTCGGCATGATGGACAGTACGGTATAAGGCAGGTTAAATGTGACATGCCCGATCAGTACCGTCCCGAATCCGAATTCAACAATGTATCCCCATCTGGACAGGAACTGTCCCAGTCCTATGAAGATCAGCATGAGCGATATGCCGGTCACGATCTCCGCATTCAGCATGGGGATGTTGATCGCACCCAGGATCACGGTTCTTCTGTTCTTCTTCATCGAGTTCAGACTGATGGCTGCCATCAGTCCAAGCAGCGTTGAGATCAGAGCAGACAGAAGCGCGATCAGCAGTGTATTCCACAGAGCTGCCATGATGGCATCATTGCGGAACATCTCCGAATACCATTTCAGCGTCCAGCCGCCCCATTTTGCCCTGGTCCTCGAATTGTTGAAACTGAAGACGATCAGGACCGCGATCGGGGCATAGAGCAATATGAAGATAAAGGCCAGATAGATTCTGGAACATACCTTTTTCAACTTCCAGTCCTCCTTCGCATGTCCTACAGTACGACTCCTTCAGCGTCGCCCTTGTCATAATGCTGCATCACGGCCATCGAGATCAGGATGAAGATCATCAGCACCAGGGACAGGCCGCTTCCCACATTCCAGTCACCGACCTGCGTGAACTGCTGCTCAATGACATTACCGATCAGCAGGACCTTGGATCCTCCCAGGAAATCACTGATCACGAACGTTGTCAGCGCCGGGACAAACACCATGGTGATGCCGGAGATGACGCCGGGGATGGTCAGTGGGAAGATCACCTTCCAGAAGGTCTGGAATCTGTTGGCCCCCAGGTCGTATGCCGCATTCACAACATTCTGGTCGATCTTCTCCAGCGCATTGTAGATCGGCAGCAGCATGAACGGCAGAAAATCGTAGATCATGCCCAGCGCGATGGCATACGGTGTATTGATCAGGTACAGTTTCGGAAGATGCAGAGCCCCCAGGATCTGGTTGATGACACCGTTGCGCTCCAGCAGCGTCTGCCAGGCCAGGATCCTCAGCAGGGAATTCATCCACATCGGTATGATAAAGATCGTGACGATGAATCCGGTCGCCCCGATTTTCATGTTGGTCAGGATCAGTGCCAGCGGGTAAGCCATGAGCAGGCAGATTGCCGTCGCAAGCAGCGACAGGAGCAAAGACAGCCACAGTGCCTTCATCCTCTCAGGCGTTCCCATCTGCGCGACATTGCTCCAGGTAAATGCACCTGTGCTGTCTGTGAGACCGTAATAGACGATCATCAGCAGCGGGATGATGATAAATGCTGCCGTCCAGATCAGATAAGGACCGCTCAGCAGAAGATTGCGTCGTTTCATCACATGCCCTCCACACCGACAGCCTCTTCATCCTCGGAGGCAGGCTTGTTCATGATCTGGATATTGAAGGGATCCACACTCATGAAGACCTTCGTTCCGACAGGGAACATCCTGGTGGAATGGACCAGCCACTCGAATCCGCCGCTCTGAACTTCCATCTCGTAATGAACACCCTTGAAGATCAGATGAGAGACCGTACCCGTCAGGTAGCCCGGATTGAACTTGGTGATCTTCCGGAGCACACGCTGATACGCCTCGCTGTCCTCGGATTCAGTCTCCGGGATCGCCATCAGTTCCAGGTCTTCGGGACGGATGACCACGTCTACCGGCTTATTGACGCCGAATCCGGTATCCACGCAGGCAAACCGCACACCCTGTATGGTAACCAGTTTGTCCTGAACCATGGTTCCGTTCACGATATTGGAGTCACCGATAAAGTCTGCGACAAATGCATTCTCCGGCTCATTGTAGATATCTTCCGGCGTTCCGATCTGCTGGATATATCCCTGATTCATGACGACGATGGTATCTGACATGGTCAGAGCTTCCTCCTGGTCATGCGTCACATAGATAAATGTGATCCCCAGCTCATTTTTCAGCCGGATCAGTTCATACTGCATATCCTGGCGAAGCTTCAGATCCAGCGCGCCGAGGGGCTCATCCAGAAGCAGAACCTTCGGTTCATTGACGATAGCCCGCGCGATCGCGATCCTCTGCTGCTGTCCGCCGGACAGGGAATCCGGCATACGGTTCTCATAGCCGTCCAGATTGACGAGCTTCAGCGCATAGCGGATCTTATCCTTGATGTAATCCTCGGACTTCTTGCGGATACGCAGTCCGAAGGCGATGTTCTCCGCGATCGTCATGTGGGTGAACAGCGCATACTTCTGGAAGACGGTATTCAGCTGACGCTTGTTGGGAGCCAGGTTCGTGATGTCCTGTCCGTCGAAGATCACTCTTCCGCTGTCCGGAGTCTCGAATCCGCCCAGGATACGCAGGGTGGTCGTCTTCCCGCAGCCGGAGGGGCCAAGAAGTGTAAGAAATTCATTTTCACGAATATAGAGATTCAGGTCGTCGAGGACCATCTGTCCGTCAAATGACTTGGTGATGTGCTGAAGATCGATCAGTTTGGTGCTCATGTCTCAGTACCTCTTAATTCTGTAGTAAATGGGTGCAAGGTCAGAAATTGGGCGGTGTACTCACCCATATGATCGAAGCGCTGGCCTTGCCCGCAGCTTCAATGTAATGGCGCGAAGACGATTTGAAATAGAACGTCTCGCCCCGTTTGGCCTTATAAGACTGCTGACCGAGATGGATCGTGATCTGCCCGCTCAGCACGTATCCGAACTCCTCTCCCTCATGGGGGTCATCCAGATAGGTCCTTCCGCCCGGCTGAAGCGTCACACGGATCGGCTCCATCTGATTCTTCTGGGCATTCGGTATGATCCATTCCGTCTTATTTTTCAGCTCTTCATCGTATTTCTCAAAGTAATCCGCATCGTGAAACACGATCTGACTGTCTGTCTCATCTCCGAAGAATTCCTTCAGATCCGTTCCCAGAGCCTGCAGGATATCGATCAGAGTTGCGATGGACGGAGAAGTCAGGTCCCGCTCAACCTGTGATATAAAACTCTTAGACAGTTCCGTACGGTCTGCGAGCTCTTCCTGTGTCAGATTCAGTGCAAGTCTCAGCCTCTTGATCTTAAGTCCGATCTCCATATGTCCCTCTCCCTGGATTCAGTAAAAATAAACCAAAAATCCAGTTTTACTGACTTTCAGTAAAAATGAACAAAAAATTCAGTTTTACTGAACCGCACACCCTCTCGATTATATTCCTTTATACGCCGGTGTCAATAGATTTCATCCAGGTTCCCGAAAAAAAGCGAATAAAAAAACAGGACAGACTGTGCTGCCCTGTTTCCTGTGGATTTCATTTCATTTTTACAGAATGTTTTTTATAGAATTACTGCTCTCAGATCTCCGAGATCAGGATGCAGTTGGGAGTCTCCACATACTGCTGTTTCCCCTTCATGACCAGCGTCCCCTTCTCGTAGTCGATGGTAAAGAAACGCATGTACCCGGATTCGTGGCACAGAACGATCATGGTCTTCTCATCCGGCAGAACATCAATGTCTTTGGGATAGCCTCCGCTGATCGGAAGGATCAGGATCTTCGACAGAAGTCCTGTCTCCGGGTCGATCCGGAAGATGCCCACCGAATTCTCACCCGCGCTGGAGCAGTACAGATACTGTCCGCTGGGAGACACCTTCAGAGCACAGCTTGCGGATGACACATCCCTGTCATCATACATGCTCTGGACTTCCTGGATCTTCTCAAACTTCGGCTCCTTGCCGGATCCGTCATAGCGGTATGCGATGATCTTGTTCGTGATCTCGCAGTTGATATAGGCATATCTGCCGTCCTTCGAGAACACCATCAGCCTCGGCGCTGACTCCAGAGGAAGGCGGAGAATGCTGTACAGATGCAGTTTTCCGGTATACGGCGTGACCTTGTAGATCTTCACCTGATCCACACCGTTATCCACCGCGCACAGGTACTTGTCGTCCGGAGTCGGGATCACACAGCTCACATGCGGCCGGAAGTTACGCTCGGCGACCGAACCGATCCCCTGATGGAA
>OMSN01000139.1 GCA_900313765.1 uncultured Eubacteriales bacterium | reverse complement strand
GTTCTCCATCGTGATCATCAGCTCGGTGGGCTATGATGCCCCGGTCATTGAATATCTTGCGGAAGATTATCCCATGGCACAGGCCGGTATGAAGCCGGGAGATATCATGACTTCGATGGGTGGAGAGAAGATCCTGGTATACAGGGATATCTCCAATTATCTCACCTTCCATGAGGGTGAGCTCACGGACCAGCATCCGGTTACCATCACCTGGCTCAGCAACGGCGAGCGCAGGAGTGCGGAAGTCACACCGAAACTGAATGAGAACGGGACACGCTATATCTTCGGCATCTATGGCGGAGTACGGTACTCGGCGGGAGCGGACATCGGGAAGATCCTGAAGTACAGCCTCTATGAAGTCGGGTTCTGGATCAGGACCACCATAGGGAGTCTCAGGATGATCGGAAGGGGGAGAGTGTCCCTCGACGATGTATCCGGACCTGTCGGTGTTGTGGAAGTGGTGAGCGACACGGTGGAGGAGAGCAGGAGCGACGGAGCGTTCTATGTATTCCTGAACCTTCTGAATCTGGGCATCCTCCTGTCGGCAAATCTGGGTGTCATGAACCTGATCCCGTTCCCGGCACTGGACGGGGGAAGGATCCTTCTGCTGCTGATCGAGGCCGTCCGCCGCAGGAAGCTGAGCGGGAATGTAGAAGCCTACATCAACCTGGCAGGTTTTGCCGTCCTGATGTGTCTGATGGTCGTGATCCTGTTCAACGACATAAGAAAACTGTTCTGACCGGACATGGATATGTTCGGTCATTTTTTACAATTCTCTCATGCATATGAGACTGAGCTGCAGGGCACTTGACCTGCCGGCCAAAGCGCGTTATATCATTCTTGTCACATCTGCAGCCCGCTCGGGACTGCTGTCCGGAAGCGTTGTTTCGGGGCTGTTGTTTCCCAAAAATTCACTTGACACAGAGGAAGGATTCCTGTAGTATAAGCATCGAACATTCGTTCGTGTTCGCACGACAGCATATACAGGATATGGAATGAAATGAACCATACGGAAGGAGAAGGCTATTATGGCAAAGAAGGCAGCAGGACCGGCACCGGTTCCGACGAATATGAACAATGATGACAAGATGAGGGCACTGGACGCCGCGCTCTCCCAGATCGAGAAGCAGTATGGCAAAGGATCGGTCATGCGTCTCGGAGAGCATACCAGCGACATGAACGTGGAGACCATCCCCACAGGATCCCTCAGCCTGGACATCGCGCTGGGACAGGGCGGTATTCCGAGAGGAAGGATCATTGAGATCTATGGACCGGAATCCTCCGGCAAGACTACCGTTGCGCTCCATATGGTCGCCGAGACACAGAAGAGAGGCGGGATCGCGGGCTTTATCGATGCAGAGCATGCCCTGGATCCGGTCTATGCGAAGAACATCGGAGTTGATATCGACAATCTGTATATCTCCCAGCCGGACAACGGCGAGCAGGCGCTGGAGATCTGTGAGACGATGGTCCGCTCCGGAGCTGTCGACATCATTATCGTAGACTCTGTCGCGGCGCTGGTGCCGAAGGCGGAGATCGACGGAGATATGGGCGATTCCCATGTAGGGCTTCAAGCCCGCCTGATGAGCCAGGCGCTGAGAAAACTGACCGGCGTCATCAGCAAGTCCAACTGCATCGTGATCTTCATCAACCAGCTGCGTGAGAAAGTCGGTGTCATGTTCGGCAATCCGGAGACAACGACCGGAGGAAGAGCGCTGAAGTTCTATTCCTCGATCCGCATGGATGTGCGCAGGATCGAATCGATCCGTCAGCAGGGCGAGGTGATGGGGAACCGCACCCGGATCAAAGTGGTCAAGAATAAGATCGCGCCGCCGTTCAAGGAGGCGGAGTTCGATATCATGTTCGGCAAGGGAATCTCGCGGGAAGGCGATGTCCTGGATCTTGCAGCGAACCTCAACATTATTGTCAAGAGCGGTGCCTGGTATGCCTATGAAGGCAGCAAGATCGGTCAGGGACGCGAGAATGCGAAGCTCTATCTGGAAGAGAATCCGGATGTGATGGAAGAAATAATCCATAAGGTCAGAGTTCAGTACGGGCTGGATGCGGAAGACGAAACAGCGGATGCGCAGGCAGAAACGGAGACAGTGAGCGATGCGGGTGACGCAGCTTCAGAAGATAACGGCGCGCAGGTATAAGGTCTGCCTGGAAGACGGTACATCCTTCCCTCTATATGCAGGGGAGGTCAGAAAATATCAGATCAGCCAGGACACAGAGATTCCGGAGGAGATCCTTCATGAGATCACACAGGAAGTGTTGATCAAAAGATCCAGGATCCGGTGCCTGAATCTTCTCAAGTCCATGGATCGCACGGAGGGACAGCTGCGGGAGCGGCTGTCCCGCGATGGTTATCCGGATAAGATCACAGATCAGGCGATCGCCTATGCAGCTTCCTTCCATTATGTCGATGACGGCCGGTATGCACAGACCTACGTGAGACAGCAGGCCGGCAGAAAGAGCCGCAGGCAGATTGAGGCCGACCTTATGAAACGCGGAATTGAGGCCGAAGAGATCCGCCGGGCGTTCTGCGTGCTGCAGGAAGAGGACGGAGAAGAGGATACCGATACGTCAGCGATCCGTGCCCTCATCCGCAAGCGGGGTATCGATCCAGCCCGGGTGCAGAGGGAAGAACTGCAGAAGTTCATACAGTATCTGATGAGAAAAGGGTTCCGTTACCAGGCAGTCCGGGAAGTTCTCGGCAGCTGTGCAGAGGGTCATTTTGAGGATTGACAGCGTTCACAATTTTCATTATGATTAATGCGTTGTATTTTGCAACGAGACAACTACATACACGTTTAAGGAGGTGCTCCTGTTGTGACGACTACAGTGATTGCAGTTCTGATTGCTGTTGTTGCCACACTGATCATCGCGGTCCCGGTTACATCCAGGATTGCCGTTGCACGCAAGGTCAGGGAAGACCAGGCGAGGATCGGCAGTGCCGAGGAGAAGGCCAGACAGATCATCGATGATGCACTCAAAGGCGCAGAGACCAAGAAACGCGAAGCTTTGCTGGAAGCGAAAGAGGAATCTCTCAAGATCAAGAACGAGTCCGAGAGAGAGGCCAAGGAACGCAGGGCAGAGGTAGCGCGTCTTGAGAAGCGGGTCATGCAGAAGGAAGAGACCGCGGACAAGAAACTGGAATCTCTGGAACGCCGTGAGGCTGGTGTGGCGCAGAAGGAAGAGGAACTCAGGAAGAAACAGTCCTCAGCAGATAAACTGCTTGGACAACGTCAGCAGGAACTGGAACGAATCTCCGGATTAACCTCCGAACAGGCAAAAGAATATCTTTTAAAATCTGTTGAAGACGAAGTAAAGACAGATGCTGCAAAGCTCTACAAGGAGCTGGAGAACGAAGCCAGAGACTCTGCTGCCAAGAAGGCACAGGAATATGTGGTGACAGCGATCCAGCGCTGTGCAGCGGACAACATCGCAGAGGCTGCCATTTCAGTCGTACAGCTTCCCAGCGATGAGATGAAGGGCCGTATTATCGGCCGTGAAGGCCGCAATATCCGGGCAATTGAGACTCTGACCGGAGTGGACCTTATCATTGACGACACACCTGAAGCAGTCGTATTGTCCAGTTTTGATCCGATCCGCCGTGAAGTGGCAAGGGTTGCGCTGGAGAAACTGATAGTCGACGGCCGTATCCATCCTGCAAGGATCGAAGAGACGGTCGAGAAGGCGAAGAAAGAAGTTGAGAACGAGATCCGTGAAGCCGGTGACGAGGCGTGCCTGCAGGTCGGTGTACACGGGATCCATCCGGAACTGGTAAGACTTCTGGGCAGAATGAAGTTCCGTACCAGTTATGGTCAGAATGCTCTGAATCATTCGATCGAAGTCGCTCATCTTGCAGGTCTTCTTGCATCTGAGTGCGGAGTGGATGTGCGAATTGCGAAGCGCGCAGGACTGCTCCATGATATCGGCAAATCCATCGATCACGATGTGGAAGGTACTCATGTACAGATTGGCGCACAGCTGTGCCGCAAGTATAAAGAATCCAATATTGTCATCAACGCCGTGGAGTCTCACCATGGCGACGTAGAGCCGGAGTCCCTTATCGCATGTCTTGTACAGGCGGCAGACACGATCTCTGCAGCCCGTCCGGGAGCAAGAAGAGAGACACTGGAAACTTACACCAACAGATTAAAACAGTTAGAAGATATAGCCAATTCCTTCAAGGGAGTTGACAAGTCCTTTGCCATTCAGGCAGGTCGGGAGATTCGTGTAATGGTGGTTCCTGAGCAGATCAGCGACGCCGACATGACCTTCCTGGCGAGAGATGTCGCCAGGCAGATAGAATCTGAACTGGAATATCCGGGTCAGGTCAAGGTGAGTCTGATCCGCGAGTCGAGAGTGGTCGACTACGCGAAATAAGCACAATGAAAACATGAGAGAAGGCTGCTGCGGTTACACTGCGGCAGTCTCTTGTTTTATATCTGGTAAAACATACCATTACAGCAGGTATGTCTGCGCCGGGAAGCTCAGCGGCCAGGACTTTTTTGGAACTGGTCCGGATACGGAGGCCTCTATGAATCTGGAAGAGAAATATCAGAAACTGGAACAGATCCTGGCTGGATACGGATCCGCTGCGATTGCATTTTCAGGAGGAGTCGACTCCACATTCCTCATGTACGCGGCGAGGGAGGCACTTGGGGACAGGGCATGTGCCATCACAGCCAATGCAGAGGCTGTCCCTGACAGCGAGATCCGGGAAGCAGTGGAATACTGCTCGGCATGCGGG
>OMSN01000138.1 GCA_900313765.1 uncultured Eubacteriales bacterium | reverse complement strand
CAGTGTGACCACGGATCCTGCCGGCAGTGTCATCCGGTGTCCGTCGCAGCTTACAATGACGTCGGTATCCATCAGCTGTCGGTCCGGCGTTCCGTTGTAGAGGCGAAGATTAAAGGGGTTGCTCCCGCGGTTGATGATGTCTTCGGTCTTGAATATATGATAGTGCATCGGGAACTTCTGTCCCGGGTACATCATCAGGAACTTCTCTGCGTACTGTTTCGGATATTCGTCGCTGCGCAGCTGGTTGCCGTTGCGGATCGTAAACAGAACGAAACCTTCTTCATAAAACCGGCCAAGTCCCCCGTCGGTCACGTCCCAGCCCAGCATGTTGTCCCGGATCTCATCATAGTCGTGGCCTTTGGACTGCCAGTCCTGCGGTGTCCAGTATCCGAACGGCGGGAGTCTGTAGCGCTCCTCGGAAAGCAGGTCTTCCATATCTTTGATTACTTTATTGATAAGGGAACGTTTCATGGACATCTCCTCCTTGATCTGAATCGTATCGATCGTGTAAATGAAGAATCTGTTTTCATTATAGTGAATGAACAGAGGGCTGTCCATTTCCATAATGAATGCCAGGATGCGCGGTTGTTGTAGCGCGATGCGGGTGAAAGTAGTAAAATGATCTGGTGACAAAGTTGGGAGCAGAAGGTTATCATGACCGGCAAAGATAGAAGGAGGCATCCCGAATGAATCAGTTCAAGATCGGTACAACCTGTGTACAGGCTGGATATACACCGGAGAATGGCGGACCTCGCCAGATTCCGATCATCCAGTCCACCACATTCAAATATGACACCAGTGAGGATATGGGAAAACTGTTTGACTTGGAAACATCGGGTTATTTCTATTCCCGTCTGCAGAATCCGACCTGTGACCATGTGGCGGCCAAGATCGCTGCGATGGAAGGCGGTTGCGCGGGTATGCTGACTTCTTCGGGACAGGCGGCGAACTTTTTTGCGATCTTCAATATCTGCGAGTGCGGCGGACATGTTGTGGCGTCCTCTTCCATCTATGGCGGGACCTACAATCTGATCAAGGTCACGATGGCGAAGATGGGGATCGAGTCGACCTTCGTATCTCCGGATGCGACCGACGAAGAGCTGGATGCGGCGTTCCGGCCGGAGACGAAGCTGGTGTTCGGCGAGTCCATCGCCAATCCGGCGCTGACCGTGCTTGATATTGAGAAGTTCGCGGCAGCTGCACACCGTCATGGGGTCCCGCTGATCGTGGACAATACATTCCCGACACCGGTGAACCTGAGGCCGATCGAATGGGGCGCGGATATTGTCACCCACTCCACCACGAAATACATGGATGGTCATGGCTCCGCAGTCGGCGGTGCGATCGTGGACAGCGGACATTTTGACTGGATGGCACACAAAGAGAAGTTCCCCGGACTGACGCAGCCGGATGATTCCTACCATGGCATTGTCTATGCACAGAAGTTCGGCCAGGAAGGCGCTTGCTTTCATTACCAAGGCGACCTCCCAGCTGATGCGCGACTTCGGGTGCGTGCAGTCTCCCCAGAGCGCATTTTATCTGAATCTGGGACTGGAGTCTCTGCATGTGCGCATGCCAAGACATGTGGAAAACGGGCAGGCGGTCGCCGAGTTCCTGGAGAAGCACCCGCTGGTGACCCATGTCAACTATTCCGGACTGCCGTCCAGCCCCTACTATGAGCGCGCGAAGAAGTATATGCCCAATGGCGGCTGCGGAGTGGTTTCCTTCGAACTGTCCGGAGGTCGTCCCATGGCGGAGGTGTTCATGAAGCATCTGAAACTTGCGGCGATCGAGACCCATGTTGCGGATGCACGGACCTGCTGCCTGAACCCGGCGACCAGCACGCATCGGCAGATGAACGATGAGGAACTGATCGCAGCCGGCGTCCCGGCGGGGATGATCCGCATGTCCTGCGGCCTGGAAGACAAGGAAGATCTGATCGCGGATCTGTCTCAGGCGCTGGATGCATGTGCAGCAGCCCGTTAAACAGATACTTTGAAATAAAAATACCGCCAGCCCTGCCGGCTGGCGGTATTCTGCATTCTATAGCTGATGAAAAGTCCGGGTGTTTTGTCCGGATAATGTCAGGCAGAGAGGCCGCCGGAGACCGGCTTGCCTTTGACTGCAATGTGCAATCCCCAGATTACGGAATCTGCAGCGGCTTCCACAGAATTGCGGACATTTGTGCACGCTTTCTTCAGGACGCTGCCTGCATGGGACACATGAAACAACGGCTGCAGGTCATAATCAAACGGTTCCTGTGCCAGTTCATGATCCTGGAAGTCCGCATCTGATACATTCATATCCAGATACTGCAGAAACGTCACAGCACGTTCAGAGCCAAGCAGGATTGCCTTCCTGAGACATTCACGGGCATGATCGTCTCTGCCCTCTTCCATGTAACGGATTCCTTCCGCTTCGTAGTATTCCATCTGATTCATCTGTGTACGCATTCTGGTAACCTCCCCTTTTTCAAAGCCCCTGATCCCAATACCGCATCTCGTATGCCTGGAGTATAAGGGCGAAATATGTACGAAAAGTGTTTAAAACATTAGCCTATGATTAAGATTGATTAAAAAACCTCTAAGGCATGTGCTATATTCTAAACACATATACGCAAAGGTGCAGGGGAATCCACGCACCGCACAGGAGAAAAGGAGGAGTTATGTTTCGTGAGATGAGAAGGAAGCGGCAGCAGGTGGAGAATGCTGAATGTCTGGAGGTGCTGCGGACGGCGAAGCGAGGAGTCCTGGCAGTACTGGGAGATGAGGATTATCCCTACGCGGTGCCGATGGATTTCGTGTATGAAGACGGCTTCCTTTATTTCCACTGTGCCGTGGAGGGTCATAAACTGGATGCGGTCAGAAAGCACGGGAAGGTGTCTTTCTGTGTGCTGAGCGATCCGGTCCCGGAGGAAAATGAATGGTGGTTCCATGTAACCAGTGTGATCGTCTTCGGGAAGATCCGTGAGGTGGAGGATCCGGCAGAGCATGACCGCTGCCTGCGGCTGCTTGCCCGCAAGTATATGCCTGCGGATGAGATCGAGGGCGACATGCAGAGGAATGCGCGCCATGCTGTGGTGCTGGCGCTTCAGATCGATCATATGACAGGCAAGCACGTGAGGGAAAAATAACCCTGCGGCAGCCAGGAAGAAAGGAGGCTTCTTAATGGAGAGAAATGGGAATGACAGCGCCAGGGTGCGCATGGACAGCAGTATGAGAGTCTTGGCACTTCAGAAGAAGACTCTGGGAACACCGCGGGAGAATCTGGACAGAGTGCGGCAGATGCTGAAGGATGCTGTGCCGTCTGCGGATGGGATGGACGGAAGGAATGTCCCGGATGTGATCGTGCTTCCGGAGATCTTCACCTGCCCGTATGACAACAGCTGTTTTCCGGTGTTCGCACAGGGAGAAGACGGAGAGGTATACAGGGAACTGTCACAGATTGCCCGGGAGTACCAGGTCTATCTGATCGCCGGGTCAGTACCGGAACTGGGTGAAGAGGGAAAGATCTTCAATACCTCTTATGTGTTTGACCCGTCGGGAAGACGGATCGCCCGGCACAGGAAAGTACATCTGTTTGACATCGATGTTCCGGGCGGACAGTATTTTAAGGAATCGGACGTCCTGTCCCCGGGAGACAGTGTGACGGTTTTTGATACACCCTTTGGGAAAATGGGCGTGTGCATCTGCTTTGATATCCGCTTCCCCCAGATGTTCCTTGAGATGAGGAAAATGGGCGTGCGGATGGTGTTTGTGCCGGCGGCCTTCAACATGACAACAGGACCTGCCCACTGGAAGGTCCTGTTCAGAAGCCGTGCGTTGGATCAGCAGATCTATATGCTTGGCTGTTCTCCCGCAAGGGATGCGGAGGGTTCCTATGTTGCCTATGGCCACAGTATCCTGACGGATCCGTGGGGTCGGGTCCTGGCGGAACTTGACGAAAAAGAAGGAATTCTGGAAGCGACGGTGGATCTGGCCTATACCGATGCCGTCAGGCAGCAGATCCCTCTTGGCGCAGATCTCTGACCCGGATCCCGGACTCAGATCGTATTACGGCGGCCGTACATTTTCGCCAGACCGCCTTCGGATGTCTCGAGGAACCGCTTGTTCATGCTGATGCCGGTCTCGTACATGGTACGAACTGCGATGTCGAAGGAGATTCTCTGGGTATCGGACAGGAAGAACGACAGGTTGCAGGCGTTCATGGCGCGTGTTGCGGCGACCGCATTGCGCTCGATGCAGGGGACCTGGACAAGGCCAAGGATCGGATCGCAGGTCAGGCCAAGGTGGTGCTCCAGCGCAATCTCGGCGGCATACTGAATCTGGTTGGTTGACAGTCCGTACAGGTAATCCAGTCCGGCGGCTGCCATGGAACAGGCGGATCCGATCTCTGCCTGGCAGCCGCATTCGGCTCCGGAGACGGAGGCTTTCTGCTTGATCAGGTTCCCGATCAGACCTGCGACCTCAAGTCCCGAGATCATCTGATCGTCCGTCAGGCCGCGGTGGTCCTGGACATATTTGAATACAGCCGGGACCACTCCGCAGGAGCCGCAGGTCGGAGCCGTCACTACGGTTCCGCAGTCTGCGTTCTGCTCGCTGGTGGCAAATGCGTAGGCGGAGATCAGCCGGGTCTCACTTACCTGTGGATGGTCATGCTCCATCCTGAAATCGTACAGTTTCTTGGCCTTGCGCTCGACTTTCAGCGGTCCGGGCAGCAGGCCTTCCGTTTCCAGACCTTCCTGGATCGTTTTCTTCATCTGCTCCCAGACGGTCGCAAGATATTCTCTGATCTGCGGACCTTCCGTAAGTTCCACGTATTCCGCGAGGTCCAGCGTGCGGAACTGACAGAATTCCATGACTTCCGCAAATGAATTCTCGGGGTAAACATCTTCGCTCTGCTCGGCTTCTCTGCCCGGGATCTGGATGTCGCCGCCGCCCACGGACAGCGCACGCATGGTATCATAGACCTGTCCGCCTTTCAGAGCGATGAAGTCCATCGTGTTGGGGTGTGTGACGTCCTCCGGCATCTCCTTGCAGAAGATCACTTCTGTGGGGACGGGGCTGAGGGTCTCGTAAAGAACACGGTCTGTCCCATGACCCTTACCTGTTTTGCAGAGGGATCCATACAGCATCACCTGATAAGCATCCGCGTCCGGATGCTCTTTTTTGAAGATCAGCGCAGCTCTCTCGGGTCCCATGGTATGGGAACTGGATGGTCCGCGTCCGATCTTGAAGACTTCTCTGACAGATTTCATATTCTTTACCTCCCTGTGCAGGTACAGCATTTTTTTTCATTATAGAGCCAGACGGACCGGTTCACAATATGATGCGTTTGGCAAATTCGGGACGGGATTCGTCTGGTACAGTGGGAAAAACTCTGGTATGATATTTTGCGGATGTACGGATCGATAAAGCGTGCTGGAAGATGACAGTGCGTTAAGAATAAAACAACAGGCAGGAGAGGTGGCAGAAGCACAGTGAAAACAGAGGCAGGCGCTGCAGAGCGAAGTTACGGATATATACCGATTGCGATCCTGTGCAATATTCTGTGGGGAAGTGCGATTCCTTTCATCAATATCGGCTACAGGCTGTTCGGGATCGGGGCCGGCGAAAGCGGTTCGCAGATCCTGTTTGCCGGCTGCCGTTTCTTTCTTGCCGGATGTATCACGGTGCTGATCCGCTCGCTTACGCTGAAGCGGCCAGCCTTGCCGCAGAGAAAAAACCTGCCCTCTGTCCTGAAGCTTGCTGCCACACAGACGGTCGGACAGTACGTGCTGTTCTACATCGGGGTTGCACATACGGTCAGTGTGAAGGCTTCGATCATAAGCGGCCTGGGAGCATTTGTCTCCATCCTGATCGCAAGTTATGTGTTTCATTATGAGACCATGAACCGGACCAAATGGATCGGCGGCATCCTTGGGATTCTGGGTGTCATTTTGATGAACTGGAGACCCGGGGGATTCGGGGGCGGAGTTACATTTGCCGGTGAAGGCGCTCTGCTTCTGTCTATGATCAGCTGTGCGCTGAGTGCGGGACTGATCAAGCGGTACTCGCAGACGGAGGATCCGGTGACGCTGAACGGATGGCAGTTTATCGCCGGCGGCGCCGTGATGGTTCTGCTGGGAATTCTGTGCGGCGGCCGACTGCATCCGCAGGAGGGCGGAGCGCTTCTCGTACTGCTGTATCTGGCCTGCCTGTCGGCGGCAGCATACTCGCTGTGGGCGATGCTGCTGAAGACCTGTCCGATCTCGAAGATCGCCGTGTTCATGTTCCTGCAGCCTCTGTTCGGAGTGATCCTGGGGATCGTGCTGGTGAGGCAGAAGATGGATATTCCTCC
>OMSN01000219.1 GCA_900313765.1 uncultured Eubacteriales bacterium | reverse complement strand
TTTTCCATGCAGTCCGGGCAGATGTCCCAGTCATCGAATTCACGATTGCCGTCCAGCTCGCCGGTCTTAATATCCCGCTGGTCCAGGTTGACGTATCCGGTCTTCTTTGCGTCTTTGTTGAACCGCTTGTGGCAGCGGTCACATTCGATTATTCGCATATGTCTTCTCCCTGTATGCTCTGTCTATCTCCCAGACGACCGCTGAGATCATCTTTCTCACAAACTCGGTATCGCCGTGCCGATCAGCGAGCTGATCAGCTTCTTCTGCCAGCCGCTGCCACCAGATGTCAGCTGAGACCGGGTTCGAGTGATCTTTGAAAAATCTCCAGAGGTCCTGAAAGAATCTGAAATATCTCATCGTGTTCATAACTGCCTGATCCTTACGAAGATCCCGGACGGCGATGTCTTCACCCAGTACTTCTCGATGATCTCCCGGCAGACCTGCGCGTCATCATTCCAGAATCCCAGCTGTGTCATGCAGTCCTTCAGGAGCTTGTTGAGATTGTCGGTGTCCGGCTTCGTGGTCTTAAGAGTCCCATCGAGCCTGGAGTCTTCTGTGTGGAAGCACCATGTCGTTGTGAGCTCGATCGGACCACTGACGCATCCTGTAAGAGGCCGATGTGACGCCAGATGATTGGTAAGCTTCTGCCTGGCTGCCATCAGTTCAGGAGGATCATAATAAAACGGCTTCCCGTTCCGGATGACGATCTTGTGTTCCTGAGCTGTTATAGTCGGCGGGATCATCGCCACAAAAAAATCAACTTCCATCTGCTCTCCTTCGCGTTTTGTCCACGGACGTGTGTGGTAGGGACGGTGGGTGTGCTGAGCACCCACCCTCCGTCTCACCCACGCGGACGGTACGTACGGGACACTATAGTGTTATACACATCGTCCGCCCGTACCTTTGACGGTATACGGACAGACGTTATTGTCCGTATATGTCCGTACTACGGTCTGTATGCGGACATCAACGTGTGTCCGTACTGTCCTTACGTTTTAAATAGAGTCGTCTATCTTCGGGATCTTCAAAAGTTTCAAACCTTTTTTTGTAATCTGCACGGGCTCTTTTGCCCTTTCCGAACCACCTTTTCAAGGTGTCTGCAGTTACACCGATCTGTTCAGCTATATCGATTGCTGAAGCTACACCGTTTTCCTGTACGCCCTCAAAGGCGACTTCGATCTGACTGATCGTGTCTTCCTTTTTCTTCTCTGCTTTCTTCTTCCGGATGTCCACCATCTTCTGATATCCTGTAAGCTCGGCTTCCGGCTGAATGTCTTCGAGGATTCCAGAGGCGTCGGCCACGTGGATCGGATACCGGAACCATGTGTTGACCGGCTTGAACTTTGGAAACTCTCTGAGCGTTCCTTCTATTCGCCAGGCAGTGATCGACATGGTCTCCCGAACGGCGGCGGTGAGGAGCTGTGTCAGCGCCCGCTGCTGCCATTTGTCAAGCTTGTTCTCGCAATAGTCCTGCACCTTTCGGGGCGACAGAATGTCATCCTGCGACAGATCAGTCTCCCACGGAATCTCTTTGCAATAATTCTTAAGGTACTGGATAGAGACTCGGCAGATCGTCTTATTGACTTCCTGCTGTATAATGTCATCAGTCAGTGGCAGCTCTATCATGTCCAGGAGCGCGTCCGGATCCCTTGCGAAGACTCCGGATCCGCTGGCCCTGTCCATTGATTTCTTCTGTCCCTGTGAACCTTTCGAGTGATGGTGACAGTAGATCACTGCTGCCCCCAGCTCCGTGCAGACCTTGTCGAACTGGTTGCAGAACTTCGCCATCTGGTCGGCGCTGTTCTCATCGCCAGTGATGACCTTATAGATCGGGTCGATGATCACGGCTTTGCAGTTCCGGTCCTTTGCCCGTCTGATCAGCTTCGGAGCGAGCTTGTCCATGGGGACTGACCGTCCTCTGAGGTTCCAGATGTCAAGGTTCTGCAGATGCTCAGGTTTGATCCCTGCAGCATCATATACATTTTTGAATCTGTGCAGGCATGAGGCCCTGTCGAGCTCAAGGTTCACATAGAGCACGCGGCCCTGCCTGCACTCCCATCCGTGCCACTGACGGCCCTCTGCGATCGCTATGCAGAGTTCTATCAGGTCGAACGACTTACCGGCCTTAGACGGTCCGACGATCAGCATCTTATGCCCCTCGCGGAGCACTCCACGGATCAGCTCAGGAGCCAGTGGCGGAAGATCATCCCATTCCTTTGACAGATCTTCGATGTCTGGCAGGTCGTCATTGACGGCCTCTGTCCATTCCTTCCACTCGTCCCATGATTTGCAGCCGATGTTCGTGTCGATGATGTACTGTTTCTTATCTCCGCGGATACAGCCGGGCATTCTGGACAGCCTTGAAGGGTTCCGGTTCTGCGTGTCGATCACCATGCCGTTCTTCTTGCAGATGTCATACAGGTAATTAACACGCTCCTGGTATTCCTTCTTGTCGTCGGCCTCGATCCTCACGATCGCGTGCACCGACTTGCCGCCTGAATAAAGCAGCACTGCCACAGGAAGGTTCAGCTGGCGGATCAGTCCGTTCTGGGCTTCGAGGTCCATGTTGTCTGACTCGACAAGCGCGTACCGGAAGTCCGTCACGTTCTCATTGTTGACGCCGTTACCGTCGAGCGGGTTGAAGCGGATCCACGCGCCGCCCTTGTGGTCATAGCTCCCGATCACTTCCTCGATCGTGCTGGTCTTGAGCTGATTCACTACATCGCCGACCTTCTTGGTGTATATGCCCTTGTTGGCCGGTACCAGCTTGACCTGTCCGTCTTTGTTCGCCTTACTGAACGATTCCGTCACGAATCCGAAGATCTCTTCCGGCTGGAACAGTGTTTCGAGGTACCGCGTCAGCTCTTTCTCAGGCTGCCATTGTTCCGGCTCCTCGAACTCCCTGATCTCGGCCCATCCTTCGCTAATGATGGAGCCTTCGTACTCGATCGAATCTTCCAGAGACAGGATTCTGCCGGCCTCGTGTGCCGGTGTCCATCCCTGCTCCTTTGCCAGGTGATAGATTGTCCCGCCGGTCACGCCTTCGTCACGCCTGAATGTCCGCCATTTTTTCTGACACTCACCCTCGTGATATCGACCGTAATCTCTGCGAGACCAGTCTTCCCAGACAGAACAGGGATATCCCT
>OMSN01000136.1 GCA_900313765.1 uncultured Eubacteriales bacterium | reverse complement strand
TGGTTCCGATTAGGCAACACCTCGGAAAGCGAGATGCTGTATGACATCGCACAGAGTTATTACCGCAAGGCTATTCCGCTACTGAATCCGGACAGCAACACCATTTATTTGGCTTGCGCCTATCGCGATATTAAGATCGCGGTCTTGTGTCATAACTCCCCTCCTTGATTCCAGTTGAACGTGCCGGCCGCTTTGTAATCGTTCCAGCATCTGATAAGTTTTCCTATTTGCCCTCTCCCGGAAAAGCACTGTTCTACCTTTTTCGGGGATCCAAGATCGAACCGTTCTACAGCGGCATCGATCGTGAACCAGTCCTTTTCGCAGTGTTCCATGCAGAACTCATACAGTTTGATCTGCTTCTTGATTATGGACGGGATCGTATACCGGAGCGGCTTCCCGTTCGCCCTTGGCGGATGCGTTGCCCCATAGCGATTGCAGAACTCTCTGCTGAACAGTTCCAGCTCGTCTGGCTTTTTTGCTGGTATCGTATATCTATGTTGTTTCTCTTCCCGGATGATATTGAGGATCGCAGCGCCGGCCGTCGGGTCATAATACCTTTCTTTGTTAAAATAGGTTGAGTCGTATTTCATCGCTTAATCCTTCATATAGTAGTCAGCCTCGAAGCCGGCGCCCTTCAGCGGCAAGCCCGGAGCCCATTCGATCGGTTCAGCCATAAGAGCGCACAGATCTTCGGTGTGCACATACATAGGCGCGTCCACAATCACTTCATCATGGACGTGGAACACAACGTCCCAACCCTTCGCGTCGATCCGTTTCAGGACCTCGCACAGGCAGTCCCTCGCGACGGCCTGCACGATGTTCTCCACCAGCTTCCCGCCATATGTGGAGAGCGCTTCCCATTTGCCTGTCACCTGGTTCGTGCCGTAGTAATGGATCGCCGGCTTTCCGAACTGGTTGTCCTTGATGAACGGCTTCGGGTAGAACAGCTTCCTGGCTGTCGGCAGCTCCACGGTCATGAATGACTGACCATAGACCAGATCCTGTTCCATGCGGAAGGTGACGATGCCGTGCACGGTGTGCACGGTGTGACCGTTCTGTACGCACTCAAGCGCTGCCTTTTCGATTCCGTTCCACAGCTCGACAGTCTTCGGGTGTGAGTCCCGCCATTTTGTCACGATCTCCGGAAGATCTTCCTCCGGGATCCCCATGCGCAGCGCGCCCATAGCTTCCAGTGCTTTCGGTCCGCCCTGGTAACCGAGCGCGAGCGTCGCGACCTTTCCCCTCTGCCGGAGCTCAGCATTCGGTCCGTTCTTTCCGACCGGAACGCCGAACATGGCAGATGCTGTCTCACAGTACAGGTCCTTGCCTTCCCGGAAGACATCAAGCACCCACTCCTCGCCGGCGAGCCATGCGATCACGCGGGCCTCGATCGCTGAGAAGTCAGCGACAACAAGGTGCCGTCCTTCCGACGCGCTGAATGCCGTCCTGATCAGCTGGCTCAGTGTGTCCGGCACGTTACCGTAGATCATGCGCAGGCCGTCGTAGTCGTTGGCCCTGACCATCTGCCGCGCAGCGTCCAGTGTGCCGATGTGGTTCCTCGGAAGGTTCTGCATCTGCACCAGTCTGCCGGCGTACCGGCCTGTCCTGTTTGCGCCGTAGAATTGACTGATCCCTCGGATCCGTTCGTCCTCGCAGCGTGTCACGGCCATTGCCTGGTATTTCTTGATGGACGTCTTTCCCATCAGCTGCCTCAGTTCCAGCACGCGCCGTACAGCCGGATCCAGTTCCTTCTGCAGTGTTTCCTCGATCGTCAGCTTCTGCAGGTTGTCGATCGGACAGCCCTGCTCCTGCAGCCACGCAAGCAGCTGCTGTGTGCTGTTCGGGTTCGCCAGTCCCGTCAACTGGTTATCCACTCTCACGCCAAGAGCGTTCATGCGGATATCCATTCTCCACAGGTTCCACTCTGCCTCCGGAACAGGGAACACGCAGAGTCTGTCGAGGATGGCACTCTCAGCCACGACGTCCTGCCGGTTGTAATCTTTGAACAGTTCCCACCGCTCCGGATCGTCTTCCGGATCGTGGTATTTCTTCTTGAATGTCCTGGTCGGTTTCTGCGGTACACAGAAGTACCGGATCAGCGCCGTCCCTGTCGTCTGTTTCCTGGAATCCTTTTCCATCTGCATGGACTCGCCTGTCTTGGCAAGGCCTGCTGCATACCCGCAGTACATGGCATGGACCATGGTGCACTGCCACTGTTCGATCGGAGTGTTATACCCCGCCCTGTTCAGCGCATACCATTCGAATGCTGCATTATATGCGTGTTTGACGTAGTAGGGATTCTGCAAGATCGTGACGATGTTCGCCGGAAGGGTTTCGACTTCTGTCAGGTCGATCACTTCGACCGGACCGTTGTCGATCCTGTATCCGAATAGCAGGATCCGGAAGTCCGGATCCTGCAGATACTTGTAGCTTCCGGTTTTGGAGATGTCTGCACCCGACCTTGTTTCCAGGTCAATACTGATATGGTGCATGCTCTCCTCCTTACATCGGCAGTCCTGTCAGCGGGTCAATCTGCGGGACGTTCGCGAATGCCTCGTCTACTGACGGAGCGGATCCGCCGAGCGGTTCGCCGTCCCTGGTCTTCATGATCGAGTTCAGGCCGCAGCCGATGCCCTTCTTGCCGGCATTGAGATATGGATAAAAATTGATGTTTACCCAGCCATAGATCCCTGAGTAGACCTCGCTCTGGTCAATGATCGGCTGCCTTGCCAGGTTGACGACCTTCGGCGGGTGGTTCGTGTTCGCGTTACAGTTCAGGACCCAGTGCCCCTTGCACTCCGGACCATAGGCTTCGCCGTTCTGCTTGAAGCCGTCCCCATCGTGCAGCGTAGTGGCAAGCATCGCCGGCGCCTGTCCGTTCCATCTGTTCTGAAGGCCCTGCTGCTTCGCGGCCTCGATCGCCTCATCGATCTGCCTCTTCGCTGCGGTGTTTGCCTTCGGGATCAGGATCGTCGCGGTATACTTCGGCTCCTGTCCGGGTGTAGCCGCATACGGTTCGAATACGTGCACATAACTCAGTCTTGCTTCTCCGATAGTGATAGTAGTTGCGTTCATACTTACTTCTCCTTTTCTTATGCTGTTAGACTATGGAATGAGGATATCTGGGTCGTCCGGGGCAGACGTGATATCCTCGTGGCCCCCTTGCGGTTCAGGCTGTTCCGATGCCGCCAATTATGTGCCCAGTGTGTCTTTTTTTAAGGTGGTTCCGGTTTCCACCATGCCGTCAATCATTTGAAATATTGATGTATGTTTTTCCGTCTGGGTATTCTTCAATGCACTGGCCAAGTATCTTCATGATCCTGTTTTGTTCTTTCAACTCTGCTTCGATCTTTGCCAGGGACCTTGCAACGGATTCCAAAGTCCGAATAAGTTTGTCAGTCTTGTAGTCTGTCATGTCGGCACCTCCCTGAATGCTGTGTCCACGCTTGTGATCGCGGGACGTTTATCTGTTTCAGGCACCAGTGTCGGCTTGCCCGGGTTCTTCACCACAAACTGGCCGACTGCTTCGGCGAAGGCCTTCTTCCCGACGACCTTCTCGATCGCGGCCAGTGTCAGCGGCTTACGCTCGTACAGCATCGCCTCCGGCACACCAGAGCCCTGCAGCGCCTTGAAGGCTTCGTCCTGATCCGTCCAGTCTCTGGAGCCGCGGCCCTCGACAGCCTTAAAGCCCGGGATCTCCTTACCGTCCAGGCAGCTGCGGAGCGCGTAGTCCTGCAGATCCTTCAGCCACTTCGCCACATCGGCGCCGCGCCTCAGGTATTCCCCTACTTCCGCGTCTGTGATCAGCGGCGGCATCTGGCCGGTGTGGCCGAATGCGACGGAGATGTTATAGTCGGCCCGTGCCCGGCAGGTCTCCCTTGCCCGGCAGAATCTGCACTGTTCCTCCCCAGGAACATATTCACCTTCGCCCTTGATCGCCATCTCTGCGAGTCCCTTCACGGACTCCCCGAAGTCCAGAAGATCGTTGATGCTCTCCTCCCAGACGTCAGGATCCGCGGACAGCCTCGGCTGGATGATCATCATAACCACCGTCCTGATGTCATAGATCAGGCTGAACTTCTTCCATGCTCCGAGAGCGTAGATCTGCATCTGCGGATTGTGATCCGCTGATACCCGGACGCCCTTGCCATACTTGAAGTCGGCCACCAGAAGCGTGTGTCCGCTGATCATGATGCAGTCAGCTGTGCCCCATCCGTCCGGGATCCAATCCGTCAGGTCCAGCTTCGTTTCCAGCTCGATGTATGGAGCGTTTTCAAAGCTGACGGCATTCGTGTCGAGGATCTCGACATAGTCATCCGTGTAGCCCTCCATCTCGTCCTGGAACAGTTCGTTCTTCCTGAGTTCATTCAGCTTCCGGGTCGCCACGTTCTTCGCCATGTACCCGATGTCCGTCTTCTGGAAGAACTTCTGCCTTGCTTTGATCTCACAGATCTCATGCGCAAGCGTGCCTTCTGCGGCGGCGCTGGAAGATGTGTCCTGGAACTCAGCTTCTAATAGTGCGGAGGGAGTACAGGTCAGCCATCTGTGCGCGCTGGAAGGGCTGAGGATCGCGTGATCCCTGTCTTTATGTCCTGCCATTACAACACCTCCACGTCCTTATAGAATGCGGCCAGTTTCTCAGGATTGTCCTTCAGCTCCGGCAGGCCCTGCAGGCCATGCTTTTGCAGGAGAGCCCGCAGTTCCGGCTGCCTCTGCTCCTGCACCAGTTTGATCGCCACCTTCTGGACCATTTCAAAGGTCACTACAGGCGCGGGCTCTGGTTCTGGTTTCTTTTCATCGAACGGGGTTACATCCGGCGCCGGCATGAATCCCTCCGGAAGCGGATCCTGTTCAGGCGCAGATGCAGGTGTTGCATACATTGTGATGTTCGGCTTCTCCGGTTCGAACATACGGGCATAAAATGTCTTGATCTCTTCTTCGTTTGTCAGTTCTACAGTTACTTTCATTTCGTCCTCCTTATCCGTAGCAAAAATATTGTCCCCAAGCTGATATCAGATGCGTTCCGCAGCCCTGTGGGAACAGACTCTGGTACAGCACATTCTCCGGCAGATCAGTGTCTCCGGTCTCATACCACTGTGTGAGCAGCTCCTCAGCGTCCTTCCAGCAGTCCTCTGTAGGTTCATTCCAGAACGGACCGCCATCATGGACAGTTGAGTATTGTCCTGGCTGATACAGACATTCCCCGATCGTGTCCGGGAACTTGTCTGAGTCCACACGGTTCAGCAGGACCGACGCTGTCAGACGTCTCTCTGTGCTGTCCGTGTAGCCGGCCTCGCCCATCATCAGGTGCGCCACGTTGAACAGATCGGAATCGATCTCCCTGCTCATTTCTTCCGCCATGACCGGCTGTGTGATCAGGATCGCGCCGGTGATGGCTGCCATGATTACTCTCTTCATTCAAAACACCTCCCTGATCGGGTTGAACACCATATCGTCCAGGCGCTCTCCGTCTTCTTTCCTTGCCTTGAGATTGAGAGAGATGCACTCCTCAACCTTCTGCTTCCTGTTGACCTTCTGGACGTAGTCGATGCTCCGACTGATGGCCTCGTACAGCATCACAGCCACCAACGCGATACCCCACCGCTCCGGATCCGCGTCCGGCCTGACCGCTGCCATGAACCCGATCGTGATAATCGCTGCGATCGCCCTGTTAATCATTTCTCCCCGTTTCATCTTTTCCTCCTTTTCATTTCTTACTGGCGTGAATGTTCAATTTGTCCTCAAGTGTTTCCAGATCGACTGCACGGATCCGAAGCGGATTGTTCTTCCAGCTGGATAGTGTCTGCTGAGGGTAGCCTGTCCTCCTGGAGAGTTCAGCCACGTTCCGGCAGTCGAATACCTCTTTAACTCTTGCCCTGATCCTTTGTTCCGGTCCGCTCATCTGCCCACCTCCGCAGGTCCTTCATGCAGGCATCGCACAGGTCCATGCTCAGGCCCCTGAATGGTTCGCCGTATCCGGCGTGAAGCCTTATCAGCATGACACCATTGATCTGCTGCCCACATCTGTCGCATTTCGTGATCGTCATTTTTTCTCCTTTCTCCTGTGTTTCTCAAGACAGCTCCAACTGCAGAAAATCAGGTATCCTCTTCTCTGCGTCTTCTTGTATCTCCATGCCGCGATGTCCGGACAGACGAAGTCTTTCCCGCAGCAGTCGCACCTCTTCTCATCGAACAGACTCCGCATAGGCCCGCCCTCAGCAGAACGGAAGCGGATCCGTGACTTCGACCTTCCATCCCTTTTCCTTGCTCCACTGGTAACCGATCACCTCGTCCTCGGAAAACTCGAGTATGTGATCCTGCATCCAATTCCCTCTGCGAGTAAGGGTTATATCTCCGGAACGTTTCACTATCTGGATTACATCTCTGTCTTTGATCGGGGATTCCAGGATAAATTCTCCCAACGTCATCTCTTATGCACCTCCTCCTCTCAATCTCGGTCCTGTAACAGTACGTGCCGCCGTCATTGTCCGGGCACAGATACGGACACCTCATGAGACCACCAGTCTCTTCACGGTCTCTTCTGGATCTGTGTGCTGGATCCTGTCCCAACAGTCCGGGCAGATGAACGGATGCATCCAGAAGTCCTCGTGTTCTGCCCGCATTTCACTGATCTGTTCGCTTGTGAACTTATCACCGCATTCTGTACAAACCTGCATGACTGACCTCCTTGATTACGGTTTATCCGTTTTCTCTGCTGAAAAAAAATTGATATCGTTGTAACTGACACAGTACAGATCTTCGATCTTCCGGATCATCGGAACGTCCGGGAAGGTCTTTCCGCTCTCGTACTGTCTCAGCGTATCTACAGCGATACCAAGCTTTTCCGCAGCTTCGATCTGC
>OMSN01000316.1 GCA_900313765.1 uncultured Eubacteriales bacterium | reverse complement strand
AGCGCTTCGAGAAGGACAAGAAGTTCTGGGATGATCAGCTGGATGCGCTCGGCGAGCCGCTCTACTCCGACATCCAGGGACCGTCCGTTCTGGAAGCAGCAAGGAAGAAGCACAGGAATCCGGAACTTCGCTCCGCGGACATTGAGCTAAAGCAGCTGTTTGTGGCTGTGAAGGACTACGTCCTGGAGCCGGCGCCGACAAAAGGGCTGATCGACTTCTGCATGAATCATCAACTGTCCATGACCAACCTTCTGCTTCTGGGAATCAGGACGTATCTCTCCAAGGTGAACAGCGGGCAGGAAGATATCACGATCGAGAACTTCATTTCCCGCCGCTCCACCCATGACGAGTGGACTTCAGGCGGAAGCAGGACGATCATGTTCCCCACGGTGATAACCCCGGAGACTTCATTTATGGAGGCAGCCTATGAGATCCAAAACGTGCAGAACCGGATCTACATGCACAGTAATTACGATCCGGCCCTGATCCGCGAGGAAATGAAACGCCGTTATCATACGCCGGATGGCACTTCCTATGAGAGCTGCTATCTGACCTACCAGCCGATGCCCGTCAAGATGGACAACCCATTTCTGAAGGATATCCCGATGCACAACAAGTGGTTCGCCAACGGGGCGGCCACCAAGAAAATGTATCTGACCGTGTCCCACACGGAGTACGGCGGAATGAATTTCTCCTATCACTATCAGACGGCAGACCTCACTGAGAAGGATATGGAGCTTCTGTACTACTACATGATGCGGATCCTCTTCACCGGTATCTCGAATCCTGACATGAGCATCGGTGAGATCATGGAGACCGTATAACACGACAAAAGGAGTATTGGAAATGGATAGAGTAGCTGAATTTAAGAATATTGTTGCACAGTACACAGAGATCCCGGCAGAGAAGATGACAAATGAGATGCGTTTCCGCGAGGATCTGGGATTTTCATCCCTGGACTTCATGTCCCTCCTCGGCGAGCTGGAAGATACGTTTGACATAGAGCTTGAGCAGGAAGATGCGCTTCAGGTCCGTACACTTGGCGAAGCGCTGGAGATGCTGGACAGACTGACGGAGGAATAAACCATGAGGACGATCGGAGAGCTGTTGGAATATGCGTTGGAGTCGTATGCTGATCTGCCGGCGGTGCGCTGGCTGAAGAAGAAAGAGATCAGGGAGCGAAGCTACCAGGAACTCGGAGAGGACATAGCCGCGGTTCGTGATGGCCTTGCGGCGGAAGGGTTCCACCGGGACCAGATCGCTCTGATCGGCACAACCTCCGTTGAATGGGTGACGGCGTATTTTGCGGTCACGACAGGCGAGAATGTGGCAGTGCCTCTGGATGCCGGACTGCCGGCGGAAGATCTTCTCGAACTCCTGAACCGTGCGCATGCGAAGGCTCTGTTCCTGAATCTGAAAAATAAGAATCTGGCCGAGCAGGTGCGTGTCAGCTGCCCCGAGATCCGGAAGATCTGGTTCCTTACAGAAGAGGATGATACCGATATGGAGACCATCCAGGATGTAAAGGCAGCAGGCGCCGGCAAAGAACAGCAGTTCCATGGCAGCCCCGAGGATATCGCCACGATTATCTATACTTCCGGGACCACCGGTAAGAGCAAGGGTGTCATGCTGACGCAGGAGAACATCGCCCGGAATGTAGAGTCGGTACAGTATGAGAAAGAACCCGGCTGCGTGATGCTGAGTGTGCTTCCGGTTCACCATGCATTCTGCCTGGTAATGGACTGGATGAAAGGCTTCTCCCTGGGCGCCGTTGTCTGCATCAATGATTCCTTCATGCACATGGTCCGGAACATGGGCATCTTCAAGCCGGAAGTTATGCTGATGGTTCCTCTGATGATCGAGATGATCTATAAGAGACTCTCCGCTGCGGATCCGGCGATCCCGAAGAAAGTCCTGGCAGAGAAAGTATTTGGCGGCAATCTGAAGATCATCTTCACCGGCGGCGCGCATCTGGATCCCTTCTATATCGATCAGCTTGCGGAATACGGCGTGGATGTTTTCGAAGGATACGGCATGTCAGAATGCTCCCCGGTCATCAGCAGCAACACACCGGATCATCACAAGAAAGGCTCCATCGGCAGACCGCTCCCAAATGCAGAGATCCGCATCGAGAATGGCGAGATCCAGGTTCGCGGAACCAGCGTGATGAAGGGATATCTCGATATGCCGAAGGAAACAGAAGAGACCTTGGAAGACGGCTGGCTTCATACCGGTGACAAAGGATATCTGGACGAAGACGGGTTCTTATTTATCAACGGACGAGTAAAGAACCTGATCATCCTCTCAAACGGCGAGAACATTTCACCGGAGGAGATCGAGAACAAACTCGCCCTGGACCCGCTGGTTGGAGAAGTGGTAATCACCGGCGAAAATAACGGACTGACCGCCCGCATCTACGCAGACCAGGATGCGGTTCAGATGAAGAATCTGACCGGAGACGACGTCAGGGCATATCTGCA
>OMSN01000130.1 GCA_900313765.1 uncultured Eubacteriales bacterium | reverse complement strand
TTATCCTACAACGATGATGTTATGGATGTTAGGCTCTGCATTATCACCTATTAATCCAGAAAAACCATCAACGTTTTCGGGGGTTATTACTGTGAGGGTAAAGAACATGCCATGATAGCCGTTCCCCTCGTTGTCATCTGATAGGATTAAGGATTTCTCCCCATTTCCAGCCTCCATCTGCTCTTTACATGCCAGATAGAGGTCTTTTAGTTTGATTTGATCCATAGATAACAATTTTAATTGTGGATGAAAAGAGCCAGGAGAATACTTTTACTATTGATGTAATTTGTATTTCTCCCAGCTCTTTAATACTGGTTATACGGCAATTGATAAACTGCCAGCAACCTTACTCTCCTTCCAGTAGGGAGTTAGGTCTAAATTAGGGTTACTAGATGTGAAACCTTTCACGTCGAACGACTTTCGGATAGAGTCGAGTTTCCTAACAATCTTCAGTCCTGTTGGTGTCGAATAGTTCATTTGGCCTAATGCCACCATGTCGGCAAAAATCTTTGCCTTAATGTCGCTCAACTTCTCTTCAACATCAGCTTTTGTTGCCAATAGTTGTCGGATCAGCCCTTCGTCAACTATCAATTCCTCTTTTGCGGTTGTATCACGAGTGGGCATAACGAATTGCTCACCCTTCACCTCTGCCTCCAGGAGTGCTTTACAAGTGCTTGCTGGTATGGGCTCAACATAGATGAGTTTTGCAATCCTGTCAATTGTCCCATTCTTACGCTCCTTACAGCGAAGGTGGATAACAAACAAGTCCTTTACCTTCATCTCTGGATTGACCAAGAGGAACATGTATCGATACAGGCTCAATTGTACTCTGCAACGTTCTAGTTTGTCCTTATTGGCCTTCTTAGTCAGGTCTCCGTAGACAGTTTTTATGTCGCCAATGCTGACACTATCATCACTGACTCGATAAACCTTATCACAGGCTGACGCAAAGTTCTGAAAATCAGTCACTAGGTACTCGGACGCCTCATGGACTAGTCCATATTCACGACAAATGGATCTGTAGTCTTGAAGTTCAACAGACTCATCATCCTTCTGCCAGAGTTTGTCCCAGTTTTCGAGAATTTTATGGACATGATGGCCATATTCTGCCGAGGCTTCTAAAACCTTCTTAGGTATGCCATCAAAAGCGTTTGGATATAATTGGCGTGTTATTACACCAGTGACTCCAGATAATTCCTTCCCATTCAGGAAGTAGCGGTGTTCGTCCTCTTGAAAGACGAGACCATCAACATAATTTAATTCAATACGTGCCATAATCAAGCTGCTTTAGGGGTTTGTAATTCAAGTTTACGAGCAGTCAGAAGCTGTTTTAGCTGTGGATTTGCAGTTATTTCAGCTTCGTGATCGAGATAAAGAGACATGAGCGTATTAACATCGGTAGCCTCATTGATAGTAGCCTTTAGCCCGGCGTATTTGTCGAAAGGCTTGGGAGTGGGCTGAGCTGCTGATTTTTTCTGCTGCTTGGATGAAGATACAGTATCTTCGCTCGATTTCTCAGGGACATCTTCTCCCTTGAAGATGTAAAGTCCGATGCCTGTCGCTATTGCAATGTTCTTGACCATACATCTCCAGATGCTTCTATTGATGTCGAACATGGTTGCCGCTTCGACATGCTTGTCAACATACGTTTTCTTAGAGCTGTCCCATACCTGATAGGTGTACGGAGCCAGCTTCATTGCCTGGTTCTTGTAGTCCATTACTGGCAGAAAGCACTCTGAGGTAATGCCGTCGATGGTAATCTCACTGAATACCATGATACCGGTGCTTTGGTCTGCGAAATAAGGCAGACCTTCGCTGTTTTTAATGACCTTATAGGTCGCACTGGGGTAAACACTACGGAGTACATCAAAGCAGTCGCTCCAAGGAAGGTAAGTCAAATCATTACGTTTTTCAACGAATTCATTGACCGGTATTGTCGAGTATCCCATCTTTTCCTCCTGTCTGAACTTGAAATGGCGCCTTCCGGACAATATCCGAAAGACGCCAGTATAAAAGCTTTATTCTGATACCGTCCTGCTGCCCGTGCCAGTCTTACTCTGCGTAGATCTGATCCAGCAGTTCTCTCAGTTTCGCTGCGCTTGCCTGCAGCTTCGCGATCTCTTCATCTGTCAGATGCAGCTGGAGCCTCTTGGTCAGTCCATTCGGGCCGATCATGCAGGAGATGCTCAGACAGACATCGCGGATACCGTACTCACCGTGCAGCATGGTGGATACCGTGGTGACAGAGCAGTCACTGGAAAGAAGCATCCTGCAGATCTTGATGACTGCCACTGTGACCGCATAGAAGGTTGCGCCTTTCTCGGCGATTACTTTACTTCCGGAATTGCGCACATAGTCGATGATATGTCCTTCATCGTAGGTAAACTGGCGGTTCGGATTGTATTTCTCATAGTACTCCGGGACCGGGATTCCTGCAATGTGAGCCACCGACCATGGTACGAAGGAAGTATCTCCATGCTCACCGAAGATGTATGCATGTACATTCTTCTGGGAGATGGAACACTCTTCTGCCAGAAGGCTTCTGAGTCTTGCGGTGTCAAGCTGTGTACCGGATCCGATGATCTGGCTCTCCGGGATGCCTGATTCCTTCATGAAGACATATGTCAGTATATCAACCGGATTCGATACAATGATATATTTCGCATACGGACAGACTGGTGCGATCTGGGAAGCGATATCCCGGATGATGTTTACGTTTGTCTTAGCCAGGTCCAGTCTGGTCATGCCGGGTTTTCTCGGCATACCGGAGGTGATGATGACAATGTTGGATCCGGCGGCATCCACATAGTTGCCCGCCTTAACGTCGATCGGATCCCTGTGACCTTCTCGCCGTTGAGTTTCACAATCCTTGCAGGGTTTCCAGCGACAGTGTATACGCCATGGTAGCGCCTACAGAGCCTGCACCGATAATCGTAATCTTTGTACCCATTTCTGATCACCTGTTCCTTTCTGGATCATTTACGGGCTGCTCTTGCAGCCTTGTCAAGATTCGTATTGCGAACCCACAGCAGTATGTCTATGGTAATCTCTATTACATTGATAAAATAAAACGCAAGTGCAAAATAAAACAGGAAACCCAGGGAAGCTGCGCTCTCTGCCTGATAGATCTGAATAAACTACCGGATGATACCGAAGATATATCCAAGGACAATAAAGACCTCAAAGAATACGCTCTTTCCCTTTGCGGTCCTGGCTCTTCAGGACTTGCGGATCGAGATCGGCCATGACAGACCGAAACAGATGATCATCAATGCTTCCAGAAGATCCATTATCCCTCTCATACTCTGTTACTCCTTGTCCCTGATTTCCAGGTATTCTTTTCTGCCCTGCTCATACAGGTTGTTTCCTTCCGAGTCGATCAGGACTGTGACCGGAAAGTCTTTGACGGTCAGTTTCCGGATCGCTTCCGGACCGAGATCTTCATATGCGATCAGCTCGCAGTCGACAATGCATTTTGCAAGCAGAGCTCCTGCGCCTCCGATGGCTCCGAAGTAGACGCCATGATACTTCTTCATGGCTTCGATGACTTCTTTGGAACGCGCGCCTTTGCCGATCATGCCGCGCGCACCCAGCGAGATCATCTGGGGAGCCCATTTGTCCATGCGGCCCGCGGTTGTGGGTCCTGCCGATCCGATCACGGTACCGGGCCTTGCCGGTGTCGGACCAACGTAGTAGATCGTCGCGTCCGTTGTGTCAAAGGGGATCGGGATCCCCTCTGCCAGCTGATCCGTCATACGCTCATGCGCCGCATCCCTCGCAGTGTAGATCACTCCGTTCAGGTACACATTATCTCCCATATGGAGTGTTTTTGCAATCTCTTCTGTCAAAGGCAGATCAATATGTCTCTCCATCAGATCACCTCCGATTCATGTCTGGTCACATGGCAGCTGATGTTGATTGCACAGGGCATACCCGCGATATGGGTCGGCAGCGTCTCGATATTCACGCCGACGGCTGTGGTCCTTCCGCCGAATCCCTGCGGCCCGATGCCGAGCTGGTTGATCTTCTCCAGCATCTCATCCTCCAGCTGTGCATAGAACGGATCTTCATTGTGGGAATCAATCGGACGAAGCAGCGCCTTCTTCGCAAGAAGGGCAACATGGTCAAAGTTTCCACCGATGCCGACTCCTACTACGATCGGAGGACATGGATTCGGGCCTGCCTTCTCCACAGTCTCGATGATGAAGTCCTTGATGCCCTGCAGGCCGGCAGACGGCTTGAACATGCGCAGAGCGCTCATATTCTCGGATCCGAAACCCTTCGGAGCCACAGTGATCTTTACCTTGTCTCCGGGCACGATATCCACTGTAATCATAGCCGGCGTGTTGTCGCCTGTATTGCCGCGGCGGATTGGATCCGCCTCCACGGACTTGCGCAGGTAACCTTTGGTATAACCTCTGCGCACGCCCTCATGAATCGCATCATACAGATAGCCTCCGGTAAAATGAACCTCCTGGCCCACTTCCACAAAGATACAGGCCATCCCTGTATCCTGGCAGATCGGGACTTCCTCTGTATTCGCTGTCTCAAAGTTCTGGATGATCTGGTCCAGGATCGTCTGCGCGATGGGACCGTCCTCACATTCTCTGCAGGCTTTGATCCCCTTCTGCATATCCTTCGGAAGGTGCACATTTGCAGATATGCACATACGCTCCACCGCATCCGTGATCACACTAACATCAATCTCTCTCATTTCCTGCTCCTCCCTGTCTGTGCCCGGATACATCCGGGCAGGACATATGGCTCCCGGCTCTTATGCGTAACGGAATCCTCTCCATTCAAACTCACGTGCATGTCTTGCATACTTCGGAAGCAGCATCGGGCTGACATCGTTGGTATGCTCTCCGGCGCTCTGCAGTGCCTGCGCATACTCCGTGACATGATTCAGAGTCATGTTGCCAATCTGGACGCTCTTTGCCTTCTCAGCAGCGCTGATGCCGGCGTCACGGCCGAATACGATAACATCCAGCAGGGAGTTGCCCATCAGCCTGTTGCGTCCATGGACACCGCCTGTCACCTCGCCCGCACACAGCAGGTTGTCGATCGTCTTGGAGAAGCATTTTGCGTCGATCTCAACGCCGCCGTTCTGATAGTGAAGGGTCGGATAAACCGGAACAGGAACCTTTCTCATGTCGATTCCGTACTGTAAGAACAGTCTCAGCATGGCAGGGATTCTTGCTTCGATGGTGCCCTCTCCGTTGATCTCCTCGATCATCGGAGTATCCAGCCATACTGCATGGCCAAGAGGCGTTGTAAGACCCTTCTTGTTGCCCCTGCACTCACGGATGATGCCGGCAGCTGCCACGTCTCTGGTCTCCAGCGGGTGCATGTATGCCTCTCCGTCGATATTGACCAGCTGTGCTCCCAGGGAACGGACCTTCTCTGTGACCAGGGCGCCCTGGATCTGTGCCGGGAACGCTGCTCCGGTCGGATGATACTGGATCGTATCCTGGTACAGCAGCGGAGCTCCTGCACGGTATGCCAGGATCAGTCCGTCTGCGGTGGCACCATAGTGGTTGGAAGTCGGGAAGTGCTGATAGTGCAGTCTTCCGCAGCCTCCTGTTGCCAGGATGACCGTCTTCGCTCTGCAGACCAGATAGTCGTCGGTCTCCATATTCATGAGAACGGCACCGGCAACCTGGCCTCTCGTATCCTTGATCAGTTCTGCCGCGGAGGTAAATTCGAGCACCTGGATCCCGCGGTTCTGGACTTCGTCACGAAGAACTCTCATGATCTCTGCGCCGGAATAGTCCCTTGCTGCATGCATTCTCTTGCGGCTGGTCCCGCCGCCGTGGGTGGTGACCATGGTGCCGTCTGCTTCCTTGTCGAACATCACGCCCATGTTCTCAAGCCACTGGATCGCTTCCGGAGCACGGCTTACCAGTTCTTTGACCAGTTCCGGCTTCGCGGCAAAATGGCCTCCGCCATACGCGTCCAGATAGTGCTGAACCGGGCTGTCATTGGGCTTGTCTGCCGCCTGGATGCCGCCCTCTGCCATCATCGTGTTGGCATCGCCCAGACGAAGTTTGGTGACGACCAGTACATTGGCGCCTGCATTGGAGGCTTCGATCGCTGCCGAGCAGCCTGCTCCGCCTCCGCCTATGATCAGGACATCCGTATCATAATCGATACGGCTCAGATCCAGATTCAGGCCATACAGTCTGCTGTTGGAATGAAGCAGATGGGTCAGCTGCTTCGGAGCCTTCTCACCGCGGTTCGGTCCGACCTTGATCTCTGCAAATGCGTCTTCACGATAATCCGGATGCCATCTGCGAAGAAGGGCGTCCTTCTCATCCGCTGACAGTCTTCTCGGCTCGGTATGAAGACGTTCATCTCTGGTCGCTTCGACCTTTTTGATGGATTCCAGCATTTCTTCGGTATACATCTTCATCCTCCCTTATTTCTCAATCTCACGATTGTTGTATAGTTCCTGGATCTTTGCGGCCGGCATCGTCATCAGTTCTTTCAGACCTTCTTCGAACTTGCCTTCCTTAATCTCATTGACTCTGTCTTCAAGATGGCCGCACTTAGGAGCGATATATCTTCCGGTGAGACGCCTTGCCAGCAGTCCCACATACGGGTGGGAGATGCCTGCCGGACATCTCGTCGCGCAGCATCCGCACATGACACAGTTGAAGGAAGCCTCTGCGCACTTCTCGATATCGCCGCGCTGTGCGTAAGCGATATACTGCATAACCTGCAGTTCCTGCGGACATGCCTTGGTGCAGGCATTGCAGCCGATGCAGGAGTAGATCTCCGGATACAGTTCCATCATGATCTGGTCCGAAACCTGCAGCTCGTCCAGATTATAGCTGCGCTTATCCTGGGGGTAGAACGGGATCGAGGCAACATACATGTTATCCTCTACCTGCTTCTCACAGGCAAGACAGGTCTTCAGCTCATTCTGACCCTTGATGCGGTAGATCGTGGCGCATGCACCACAGAAACCATGCCGGCACCCGACTCCCCTCTTCAGGGTATAGCCCGCATACTCCCACGCTGCGATAATGGTCAGATCACCCGGGACGCTGTAGCGCTTTCCGTAGAAATAAACATTTACCATTTCTTCCATTCTTTTTTCCTCTTTGTACAAGTCTGCCTGTGTCTGATCAATACTCATCGGGCAGCTGGTCGATCTCGTCACAGCGGAATACCGGTCCGTCCTTGCAGACGTATTTGGAACCGATGTTGCATCTTCCGCACTTGCCGATTCCGCACTTCATGCGCAGCTCCAGCGTCGTATATACCTGGTCTCTCCTGAATCCGAGCTGTTCCAGATTCTGGAGACAGAACTTGATCATGATGGGCGGGCCGCAGATGATCGCGGTCTTGTCCGTTGAAAAACCGGCTTCCGTAAGGTAGCTGGGAACAAATCCGACATGTCCGTCCCAATCGGGATCCTCACGGTCGATGGTCAGCCAGACCTTCGTGTCCGGCGCCTTCTCCCACTCCTCACGGATCTCTTCCAGTTTCACCAGGTCCGCCTTGGATCTGGAACCGTACAGGATATCGATCTTGCCGTAATCTTCACGCTTCGCCAGACAGTAATTAATGACGGAGCGCAGCGGCGCCAGTCCGATACCGCCTGCGATAAAGAGAAGATCTTTGCCCTTGTAGATGTCCTCCACGGGGAAATGATTCCCGTAAGGCCCTCTTACAAGGATCTGGTCGCCTTCCTTCAGGCCGTGAAGATAACTGGTAAGGACACCACACTCTTTAATGGAAAACTCATGGTAGTCCGTCTCGGTCGGTGAGGATGTAATGGAGAACATGGCCTCCCCGATGCCGGGAGCACAGATCATCGCACACTGTCCGGGCATCTGGTCAAACAGCCGCCCTCCGCCGGGGGCTGTCACGATAAAGGATCTTACATCCGGAGTTTCCTGTGTGATCTTCCGGATCACACCCACCTGTGGGATCAGTACATCCCGCTGGTAAGAAGGATTCTTGCACAGACAATCTTCACTCATGCCTTCTCCTCCTTTCTGCCTGGATCCATGGTCTTGATGACCTTGACAATATTCAGAGACTGCGGACAGCGGTCCACGCAGCGTCCGCACCCGACGCACATGTACATTCCGTTGTTGTTTGTCGGGAAATAAACCAGTTTGTGCATGAATCTCTGACGGTATCTCTGCATCTGTGTGGTACGGTTATTTGCCGCCGCCATCAG
>OMSN01000178.1 GCA_900313765.1 uncultured Eubacteriales bacterium | reverse complement strand
CATTCCGTTGTTGTTTGTCGGGAAATAAACCAGTTTGTGCATGAATCTCTGACGGTATCTCTGCATCTGTGTGGTACGGTTATTTGCCGCCGCCATCAGAGTGAAGTCAGAATACATGCAGCTGTCCCAGCAGCGGTATCTCTGGATCCCGTGCCCGGTATCATAGTCCTTGATGTCATAACACTGACAGGTCGGGCATACAAAAGTGCAGGTTCCGCAGGCCAGACATGCGTCTGACAGCTGCTGCCAGTTGGGATCATCAAACTTCTCATCCGTCATGCCGGCGCCCCAGCCTTCCAGCGACAGACTGGCGTACGGAAGTTTCTTCGTGATCGCCCTGATGGATTCCTTCTCCGCCTCCACAGCCGCAGTATCTTCCGTATCCTGCAGCAGATCTGCGAACTGTTCCAGGAAGGCATGTCCCTTCTGGGTGCAGCCCTCCATGAAGAGATCCTCACCGATCATCCACATGGCAACATCCGCGCCTTCGCACTCAGATGCATCCGTTCCAAACACACTGCAGAAGCAGGTCTGAGCCGGACGGTGGCAGGCGAGGGATACGAGGATCGCATTCTCTCTTCTTGCCTTATAGAAGGTGTCCACCGGATCTGCCAGGAATACCTGGTCCATGACCTCCAGCGCTTTCACGTCACAGGGACGGATACCGAATACACAGAAGGGCTGATCCGTCAGTTTCATGGGATCGATTGAGAATCCTTCCTCGTCCTTATGGACCGTGTACATGGTCTGACACTGGGGGAAGAATACATCCTTCGGGCTCTTCACACTCTTAAGTGTGTTCAGATCCGCCTTGCGGTCCTTGTCCCACACACCCCAGTTGGTCGCTCCCGACATACGGATCGGAGCAAACAGATCCATGACGGCGCCGACCTGGCCAAGGAACTCCGGGACATCTGCCAATGATAACTTCTTCATCCCCTGCTCCTTTCCAGACCTGCGGATGCTTCCGGGTCTTCCAGCATGAACGCGGTCAGAGGTCCGGGTGTCTGTGTGTCGGCCCCTGCCTGGAATTCTCCGTACAGTTCATCCATATCCAGGATGAACTTCCGGTTGAACAGATGCAGCGGAATCGACTGCGGACATACTCTGGAGCACTCACCACAGTCCGTACATCTGCCGGCCACATGATAGGCACGGATGATGTGGAACATATTTTCCTCAAAAGAATCCGCGTTGGCCTTCTGCGCCGTATCATAGTTGGTGTTGTCAAATACACAGTGCAGACAGTTGCAGGCCGGACACACATTGCGGCAGGCGTTGCAGCGGATGCACTTGGACAGTTCGGAGCGGAAATAAGCGAATCTCTCCTCCGGACTCATCTTCTGAATGCGCCTGACCTCGTCAAAGCGGTCCCCTTCTTTATCGACCGTCTCTCTGGATCCCAGCATCTTCTCATCGAAGATCTGGTGTTCCTTTGTCTTGCAGAAATGACATCTTTCCAGCATCACTTCCGCATACGGTACATCTACTTTCTCACCGTAGATAGTGGTGACATGAGCCACGTCACACTCGTCCATCAGCTGGATCCCGGAGATACTCTCGATATCGCCAAGATCCTTCTCCTGGAACTTTCTGTGATCCAGCTTGCCCTTGCATCCTACGCCGATGATATATGCCTGATCCCGATTCACCTGATGTTCCTTGATCAGCTGGTTGAAGCTGAAGGTATCACAGGGTTTCAGGAAAACCAGCGTCTTTCCTTCCATCTTCGTTGCGCGGATCATATACTTGGACAGGTTGGCTCCGCAGAATCCGTCATACACGAAGTCTCTCTCCAGTTCCCCGGCATCGGTAAAAATGTGCGGTTCCGGATTGTAGACGAAGTCTCCTCTCTTCCAGCCCAGAACACGCGCCACAGTTCCGTCAGCGAGGAGCTCTTTTGCGCGGTTGATCAATTCCTGCATCTGATGTCCTCCAATCTCACGTTCCTGCCGAGGGAGCGGATCTTCTCTGCGAACTCATTCATCGTTGCGGCAAACTTCGCGCCTTCCGATGCGGAGACCCATTCGACCCTGGTCCTGCCCTTCTCAACACCCAGATAATCCAGCATTGAGAACAGGAGAGCCATTCTCCTTCTTGTATAATAGTTGCCTGTCATGTAGTGGCAGTCCCCCGGATGGCATCCGCACAGGATGACTCCGTCGGCGCCTTTCTGGAACGCCCTGAGGATGAACAGCGGATTCACACGTCCGGAACAGGGAACACGTATGATCTTGATCTCTGCCGGATAATTGGCACGGTTGTTTCCTGCCAGGTCCGCGCCTGCGTAGCTGCACCAGTTACAGCAGAACGCAACGATCTTCGGGGTCCACTCACCCTCGCTGCTGCCTTTTGCATCTCCGAGATATGCAAGATTCTCCCTCTCCAGAACCGCTTCCGGGGAGGTCATTTTCTCAGTCACTGACATAATACCGTATCCACCTCCGCCATAATCTGTCTGTTGGAGAATCCCTTCAGGTTCATCGCGCCGGACGGGCACGCAACGGAGCAGGCTCCGCAGCCCTTGCAGAGTGCCGGATTGACCTGGGCGACTCTTCTCGTCTCACGCACGCCGTGATCACGGATCTCCTTCTCCGTGTAAGTGATCGCGCCGTACGGACAGACATTCTGACATACGGAGCAGCCATTGCAGTACAGCTCATCAGGCTGTGCAACACACGGATTGGTCTTCAGTTTATCTTTCGCCAGGAGGCCGACTACCTTGACAGCTGCCGCGCCTGCCTGCGCCACGGTCTCCGGAATGTCCCTGGGACCCTGGACGACACCTGACATGAACACACCCGCCGTCGCCGCTTCCACCGGACGCAGCTTCGGATGAGCTTCATTCAGGAAGTTATTGTTATCGATCGACAGAGTCAGCATCGTTGCCAGTTTGCGGATATCCGGGTTCGGTTCCACTGCCGCCGCCAGGACGACCATATCGGCGTTGATCTCAACCACCTTCTGATCCAGCATGTCAACGCCGTGCACCAGAAGTGTGCCGTCCGCCTGCGGGGTTACCTTGCCGACCTGTCCCTTGATGTAGTCCACGCCATAGTCTTCCACCGCTCTGCGGTAGAATTCGTCGAAGGCTTTGCCCGGCGTACGTACATCAATATAGAATACATGGATGTTGACATCCGGATAGTGATCCTTGATCAGCATCGCCTGCTTGGCGGTGTACATGCAGCAGATCTTGGAGCAGTAGGGTTTGCCTCTTCTGTCATCCTCGCACCTGGAACCGACGCACTGGATGAATACCATCTCCTTCGGCTGCCTGTGGTCAGACATGCGCTGCAGATGACCGCTGGTAGGTCCGGCTGCATTGAGGATACGCTCCAGTTCCAGCGAAGACACGACATCCGGGCTGAGATTGTATGCATATTCGCCGAAGGGCTTCAGATCGATCAGATCGAATCCTGTCGCGACGACGATCGCACCGTATTTCTCGGTAATGATCTCATCCTTCTGCTCATAGTCGATCGCCTTCACCGCACAGTTCTTCGCGCAGATGCCGCATTTTCCCGTGCGGAAATGAATGCACGCTTCCGTATCGATCACCGGTACGTTCGGGATCGCCTGCGCAAACGGGGTATAGATCGCGGTCCTGGTATTCAGTCCGCGGTTGAACTCATTTTTCGCCTTCTTGGACGGGCACTTCGTCATGCACAGTCCGCAGCCGGTGCAGATATCCTCATGCACGTATCTGGCTTTCCTGCGGATCTCTACTGTGAAGTCTCCCACGAAGCCGGACACGCTCTCCACCTCGGAGTAGGTGTACAGCGTGATGTTCTCGTGCTGTGCCACTTCCGTCATCTTCGGAGTCAGGATACAGCTGGAGCAGT
>OMSN01000309.1 GCA_900313765.1 uncultured Eubacteriales bacterium | reverse complement strand
TGCGGCAAATGAGAAGAAGGGGGATCCGTTCTATGAAGACCGCATGAAGAAATGGTGCGATCTCTATAATTACGGGACCATGTCTTTCTACTGGGGACTCTATGAGCCGACAGAAGGAAAGCCGGAATTCGAGAACCGGATGAATGCTTCGAAGTACCTGACAGAGCGCGGCAAGAAGGTCAAAGGTCATCCGCTCTGCTGGCATACCGAATGCGCGGACTGGCTGATGAACTATGATAACCACACGATCCTGGAAAAACAGCTGGAGCGTATCGACAGAGAAGTCAGCAGTTTTGCCGGCGTGATCGACATGTGGGATGTGATCAATGAAGTGGTCATCATGCCGGAATACGACAGATACGACAACGCGATCACGAGGATCTGTAAAGAGTATGGAAGGGTGGGACTGGTGAAGGAAGTCTTTGCAGCAGCGAAGGCGGCCAATCCGGACGCTGTGCTGCTTATCAACGACTTCAACCTGAGCGAGCGCTATGCAGATCTGATACGGGATCTTCTCGAAGCAGACGTTCCCATCAGCGCGATCGGCCTTCAGACCCATCAGCACCAGGGATATATGGGAACTGAGAAACTGGGGCAGATCCTGAGACGGTTCGAAGGCTTCGGCCTGCCGCTTCATTTCACAGAAAACACCCTCGTGTCCGGGCATCTGATGCCTCCTCATATCGTGGATCTCAATGATTATCAGATCCCCGAATGGCCGACCACTCCGGAAGGTGAGGAGCGGCAGGCGCGCGAGATGGAAGACATGTACCGTTTCCTGTTTGCGCATCCGCTAGTAGAGGCGATCACCGGGTGGGATTTCACGGACGGTGCATGGCTCGGCGCTCCATCCGGAGTGATCACTGTGGAGAATCGCAGGAAACCTTCTTATGAGATGCTCAGGCATCTGATCCACGAAGAGTGGAGAACCTGTGAAATGATCCGTACAGATGAGAACGGCTTTGCACGTGTTCGCGGTTTCAAAGGAGACTACAGCATTGAAGACGGAGCGGGTGCGCAAGCTGGCACATTCCGTCTGGCAGCAGGAGGCGAGAGAACTGAAGTTACTCTGAAACAGGTTGATCTTCAGTCTTGACTGTACGTCAAAGTCAGAAGTCTGAAGATACCGTACATAGGAATATGAGAGGAATAACCATGACGACCTGCAAACAGGACCTGTCCGCGATCCTTCCGGACGGAAATGAATATGAATTCTGGGAAGAGGACTGTACGTATACCCGAACTCTCTATGTGGACGGTTCGAATCCTGCCTCTTCCGATGACAATGACGGGAGTGAGGGTGCGCCGTTCCGGACGATCAACCGGGCTGCCGCTGCGGCGCAGCCGGGAACAAAGGTGCTGATCCGCGGCGGTATCTACAGGGAATGTGTCCGCCCCGCCCAGGGTGGCACGGACCCCGCGCACATGATCTGCTATGAAGCATATCCGGGTGAAGCAGTATATATCCGGGCGTCGGATGAGGTGACGCAGTTTGAGAAGAGCACCGGCTGGAAACTGATGCCGCTTCCGGAATTCACGGACCGGACGGAATCCGCTTCCGGGACACAGTGTCACCAGCCAGCGATCTGGAAGCATGAACTGGATCCTGACATGTTCCGCGGCTACAATCCGTTCTGCGCGGTCAACATCATCCATGACCGCCTGTTTATCGAGTATGACAAGACGGATATGACCACCTACCTGAACCGCAGAGGCTGTGTCTACTGTGACGGCGAGCCCCTGAAGCAGGTTCCTCTCTATCATCTGATCGGGGAGGAGGAGAACACCTACTGGGTCGAGGCAAACGGACAGACCGTTCATTTCCGCCTGAAAGGTGATGAGGATCCTCATAATCACCGGATCGAGGTGTCTGTCAGGGAACAGTGCTTCGCCCCGAAGATCCCGTTTTTGTCCTACATCCATGTAAAAGGACTGATCTGCGAACACGCTGCGGGAGGAGCTCCTGTGCCCCAGCGCGGCGCCATCTCCAGCTTCCGGGGCCATCACTGGATCGTGGAAGACTGCCAGGTTAACTGGGCGAATGCGCTTGCGATCGATATCGGAAATGAGTGCTGGCATCATGAGTACATAGAGGGGCAGCAGATCGGCTGGTCCGTGATCCGCGGCTGCCATATCCGCAATGCGGGCGTGTGCGGGATCGCCGGTCTGTGGTCAGAACGGATGCTGATC
>OMSN01000129.1 GCA_900313765.1 uncultured Eubacteriales bacterium | reverse complement strand
AGATGGCATCCGAGACGACCGGAATCACGATGGACCGCGTGTATATCATTTCCACGCAGGATACGGATGTCGCACCGTTTAACACCGGCGCGTATGCTTCACGCCAGAGCTTTGTCACCGGCAAGGCAGTCAAGAAATGTGCACTGGAACTGCGTGCGAGGATCCTGGATTATGCGTCCTACATGCTGGACCGCCCGGCAGATGAACTGATGATCTATCAGAATAATATCTGCGAGAAGATCCATACCGGGGAAAGTGCGCCTGTACAGGATAACACAGGACGGGAGAAGAACCCGGCTGAGAAGCTGAAGGAGAAGCTGGCTCTTGGCGGTGCCTATATCGACAATTCTCGAAATGACGGATCGAAGGGTGAGAGTGAGAAGTATAAGGACTTCCTGGACGGAAATATCAAGGAATATGATATCCATGATCTGCCGAACGGGGAGGCCGCTATTCTGCGCGATACGGGCGTAGAGAAGGATGTGAAGCCGGGTAAGGTTCTCCTGTCCATGCAGGATCTGGCGATGAACGCATTCTATTCTCTGGACCGCTCAGAGCATATCACCGCAGAGGTTACCAGTCACTGCAAGGAGAACACATTTGCTTCCGGCTGCTGCTTCGTAGATGTGGAAGTCGATATGCCGCTGGGCAAGGTGAAGGTCAACAACATCGTCAATGTCCACGATTCCGGAACGCTTCTGAATCCGCAGCTGGCTGAGGCACAGGTACATGGCGGTATGGCGATGGGCCTCGGATATGGACTGACAGAGGAACTGCTTTACAATGACAAGGGTGTGCCGCTCAACGACAATCTGCTTGACTTTAAGATTCCGACTGCAATGGATGTACCGGAACTGAATGTGGAGTTTATCCAGATGGATGATCCGATGGGTCCGTACGGCAATAAAGCACTGGGCGAGCCGCCTGCCATTCCGGTGGCACCGGCGATTCGCAATGCGATCCTGCATGCGACGGGTGTTTCCATGAAGGAGATCCCGATGACCCAGCAGAAACTGGTAGCTGCATTTAAGGAAGCAGGACTGATCTGAGGAAATACTGCTTACAGAATCTGAGGAGAGAAGCCATGTACGATATCAGTAATTTTTATGAAGCGAGATCCGTCGAAGATGCGGTCCGCCTCCTGCAGGAGCATGAGGATGCGGAGATCATCAGCGGCGGAACCGATGTCCTGGTTAAACTCAGAAGCGGGAAAGGCGCCGGGGAAACTCTGGTAAGCATTCATGAGATCCCTGAGCTGCACGGAGTAGACCGTCTCCTGGACGGCACTCTGGTGATTGGTCCCGCGACCTGTTTTACGGACATTACAAATGATCCGATCATACAGGAATGTGTTCCTTATCTGGGAGAGGCCGTCGATACGGTCGGAGGACCGCAGATCCGGAATATGGGTACGATCGGAGGAAATATCTGCAACGGCGCAACCAGTGCGGACAGCGCCGCGACGATGCAGACGCTCAATGCTGTTGTGGTTCTTCAGGGACCGAATGGAACCAGGGAGGTTCCGGTCACAGAGTTTTATACCGGTCCCGGCAGAACGGTGCGGGAACATGCAGAGGTCTGTATAGCGCTCCTGATCCGTCCGGAGGACTATCAGGGATTTACCGGCTGCTACATGAAATACGGAAAGAGAGCTTCCATGGAGATCGCTACACTGGGATGCTGCGTGAGAGTGAAGCTGAGCGAAGACAAAAACACCATCGAGGAAGCACGTATCGGATACGGAGTGGCGGCACCAACCCCGATCCGCTGCAGAGAGACGGAAGCTCTGCTTGCCGGGAAGGCTGTGGATGATCCCCAGATCTATGATCTGATCGGGGAACATGTCCTCGAGGAAGTCAATCCGCGATCCTCCTGGAGAGCATCGAAAGAATTTCGTCTGCAGTTGATCTCGGAACTGGCAAGGCGCGCACTGAAGGAAGCGATCGCGCGCGGAAAGGACGGTGGCAGGAATGCTTAATATAGTGCATATGACCGTCAATGGAAAAGAAGTGGAACTGGCGGTGGATCCCAGAGAGAGCCTCGTGGAGACTCTGCGTGAACGGCTCGGACTGACCTCTGTGAAAAGAGGCTGCGGTGTCGGAGAGTGCGGCGCATGTACGGTACTGATCGACGGTGTCGCGATCGATGCCTGCCTGTATCTCACCATGTGGGCGGAAGGGAAACACATCCTGACGACAGAAGGGCTGAAGAGCCCGACCGGAGAACTGACCCCGATCCAGCAGGCGTTTATCGATGAAGCCGCGGTTCAGTGCGGATTCTGTACGCCGGGTCTGATCATGACCGGCGTGGAGCTGGTCGAATCCGGGAAGAAGTATACAAGGGAAGAACTTCGCAAACTGATCTCCGGACATCTGTGCCGGTGCACCGGATATGAGAACATCCTGAATGCCATGGAGAAGATCGTGGGCAAAGATTCCTGATCAAAACAGGCAGACAGAAGCAGAGTGGAAGGATGATCTTCCTGCATAGGACAGACTGCACAGGCAGCTTTCGAAAGGATCCGCAGGGATCCTTCCGGAAGCTGTTTTCATTTCTTCCGGAGACGGTTTTCAACCTTGACAGGTATACAGGTTCATGGTACGATTTCTCTGTTTTTATCACGTTATCGCACTAAAGCGATACTGCAAAAGAGAATCGGTTGCTTATGGAGGTTTGGTTATGAAGAAGTATCTTGCTGGTATGCTGTGTGCTGCTATGGCAGTTTCCTCTCTCGGGTTTGCCGCAATTGCTGACGAAACAGAGTCTTTTGGTTTTGACGGCCTTGCGAAGGAGAATACGTTTGTTGTAGGTTTTGACGCTGAGTATCCGCCTTATGGATACATGGATGACAACGGAGACTACACCGGATTCGATCTGGAACTGGCAGAGGCGGTCTGCGAGATCGAAGGATGGGAACTGGTCAAGACACCGATCGACTGGGATTCCAAGGATATGGAACTCAACTCCGGTAACATTGACTGCATCTGGAACGGCTTCACGATGGACGGAAGAGAAGATTCCTATTCTTTCTCCGTTCCGTATGTTGATAACAGCCAGGTAATCTGTGTGGCGGATGAATCAGGGATCACGACTCTTGCAGATCTGGAAGGGAAGATTGTCGGCGTACAGGCGGATTCGGCGGCACTGAAACTTCTGGAAGAAGATGGAGATCAGGCAGAGCTTGGTGCTACATTCGCAGAGCTTCAGCAGTTTGCGGATTATAACACTGCATTCGCAGAACTGCAGGCGGGTTCCCTGGACGCGATCGCGATCGATGTCGGAGTTGCACAGTACCAGATCAAGGGACGTGAAGGCTACTCTATTCTGGATGAAGCGCTGAACTCTGAGAAGTATGCGGTTGGATTCAAGAAAGGCAATGAGGATCTCGTAGATACGATCAATGATGATCTGGCTATCCTGCTTGACGACGGAACCTTTGAGGAACTGGCAGAGAAGTATGAGATCGCCGACATGGTCTGCCTGTCAGAGAGCCTTGGATTCGATCTTGGCGATGATTTTGTGGTTGAGACCGAGACGGAGTGATCATGATCCCGTCGTCCTGCTGACGCAGACGGCACTTAGCTGAAGGGTAGGAACTGACAGGATCCGCAGAGACGTGTATCTCTGCAGGTCGTGTCAGTTCTTTATATGATTCGATATAGTTTCAATACAGTTCGGAGGACATATGAGTTTTCAGGTGATGATGGAACAGCTTGCAGGAGGACTGATGAAATCGATCAGTATCTTCCTCCTGACACTGCTCTTTGCGCTTCCGCTGGGACTTCTGGTCTCGTTTGGAAGAATGAGCAGGAACTGGTTCATCCGTTCAATTGTGTGGGTCTTTATATCCATTCTGCGCGGAACCCCGCTGATGCTGCAGCTGCTGGCAGTTTATTTCGGACCGTTCTATCTGTTAAACCTGAAGATCGGAACGACATGGAGATTTACCGCGATCATCATCGCGTTCTCTGTGAACTATTCTGCTTATTTTGCAGAGATCTACCGGTCCGGGATCGAATCTATGCCGCCGGGGCAGTATGAAGCAGCGCAGCTGCTGGGATATTCCAAAACCAGCACATTTTTCAGGATCATCTTTCCGCAGGTGGTGAAACGGATTCTTCCGTCGGTGACAAATGAGGTCATCACACTGGTAAAGGACACATCACTTGCTTTCTCGCTTGCCTATGCGGAGATGTTCACGATCGCCAAACAGATTGCGGCGAAGGAGACCAGCTTCATGCCGTTCATAGCGGCTGCAGTCTTCTATTACATATTTAACGCTGTAGTTGCGTTTGGCATGGAGCGCATCGAAAAAGCACTCAACTACTACACCTGACGCGGGAGGAGAGAACGATGGCATTACTTGAGATGAATCATATCAGTAAGAGCTTCAGCAATCTCGAAGTCATCAAAGACATCTCGCTGAAGGTGGACGAAGGAGAAGTCCTGGCAATCATCGGACCGTCCGGGTCCGGCAAGTCGACAATGCTTCGCTGTGCAACCATGCTGGAGACCATCGACAAGGGAGAGATCCTCTATATGGGAGAGCGGGCTGCATGGGTTGAGCCGGATGGCACGAGGGTGTATCCGAAGGGGCAGCAGCTTCGCCAGGTGCGTTCTTATTTCGGCCTGGTCTTCCAGAACTTTAATCTGTTTCCGCATTATTCTGTCCTGAAGAATATCATGGACCCGGTGGTGCATAATCAGAGGCGGGACAGGGCGGAAGCCGAGAAGGAGGCACGTGCGCTTCTTGACAGGATGGGACTTGCGGACAAGGCGGACGCATACCCCTGCCAGCTCTCGGGTGGTCAGTCTCAGCGCGTGGCGATCGCAAGGGCGCTTGCGCTGAATCCCAAGATTCTGTTTTTTGATGAACCCACGAGTGCGCTTGACCCGGAACTGACAGGAGAAGTGCTGAAGGTAATCCGTTCCCTGGCGGATCTTCACATCGCGATGGTGATTGTCACCCATGAAATGAACTTTGCCAGAGGGATCTCGGACCATATCATTTTCATGGATAAAGGTGTTGTCGAAGTGGAAGGCACTCCGGATGAAGTATTCGAGGCAGAGCATGCCAGGATGCAGGCATTCCTCGGAAAACTGGAACACTGACGGATCAGAACCAACAATCGGGCGGACAGCCTGCCGGTCACTGCGGCAGCTGTCCGCTTTCTGCGTGCCACTTGTATTTTAAAAATTGCTATACTATAATACAAATCGCGTATTAATTGAGTTCAATTTAATCACGGAGAGCAGCCTGCTTCTCCGGTTGTTCCATAGTGTGGAAGAAAGAAGGGATTGAGACATGGCTAAAATTGACATTATTTCCGGTTTCCTTGGAGCAGGGAAGACGACACTGATCAAGAA
>OMSN01000126.1 GCA_900313765.1 uncultured Eubacteriales bacterium | reverse complement strand
GATATCCTGGATACCTTCGAGATCGAAGGCGGCGGAACCATCGAGAAAGTCTGGGACATGGCACGCTATGTGGTCGCCTTCGAGCAGTGGGTGAAGGAAGAAGACATCGCACTGATCGCCTCCCACTATGACGGATTTGCCCAGGGAGTCGCCGGCAAGCTGGACAGCATGCTGATCCCCGCGTTCTCCATGCTGATCAAGCAGGGCGTTGCCTGCGCGGTCGAGGGAGACATCAAGGTCGCCATGGCCATGAGTATCCTGAAGACCATCTCCGGAACCGGCCAGCTGTCTGAGATGTACAGCATCGACTTTGACGAAGACATCTGCATCATCGGACACAGCGGCTCAGGAGACGCTGATATCTCCCAGGCACACAAGCCGACCATGAAGATCGTACCGGTCTTCCACGGTAAGACAGGCGGCGGCTATCTGACCCAGTTCTATCCGCCGACAGGCCCGGTCACCTACCTGGGCATCACCCAGGACCGTGACGGCAACTTCAAGTTTGTGGTGGCGGAAGGCGTCAATGAAGAAGGCCCGATCTTCACATTTGGCGACACCAACATGCGCACAAGGTTCACCTGCGGTGCAAGAGACTTCGTCAACCGCTGGAGCGAAGCCGGCCCGACCCATCATATGGCAGCAGCAGCCGGCAGACACATCGACACCATCCTGAAGGTGGCGAAGATCATGAATGTGCCGGTAGATGTGATCACGAGATAATACAGAAGACAGAAAAGACACAGAGTGTCAGGCAGACGTTCAACAGACAATGGCCGGAAGGAAGGCCGGAAAGAAGAGGATCGAACTATGAGAGTACTGGATGCAGAATTTGTAAAAGGTTTCATGAGAATGGCAGACGACGGATGGAATCAGGGCTGGCATGAGAGAAACGGCGGCAACCTGTCCTACCGCATCAAACCGGAAGAAGTGGAAGAAGTCAGGGAAGAGCTGGTTCCCGGTGAGTGGAAGCCGATCGGCACAGTAGTTCCCAAACTCGCAAATGAGTATTTCCTGGTGACCGGTTCCGGCAAATATTTCCGCAACGTCACGATTAAGCCCGAGGATTCTTTCTGCATCATCGAGCTGGATGACAAGGGTGAAAACTACCGCATCTGCTGGGGTCTTGTGAACGGCGGACGCCCGACCTCAGAGCTTCCTTCCCACCTCATGAACCATGAGGTGAAGGTCATTGCCACAAACGGTGCGCATCGCGTGATCTATCACGCGCATCCGGCAAACACCATCGCGCTGACCTTCGTACTGCCGCTGACAGACGAGGCATTCACCCGCGAGCTGTGGGAGATGGCCACCGAGTGCCCGGTAGTGTTCCCGGAAGGAATCGGAGTCGTTCCGTGGATGGTCCCAGGCGGACGCGACATCGCAGTCGCGACTTCCGAGCTGATGAAGAAATACAACGTTGCCATCTGGGCACATCACGGCATGTTCTGCTCCGGCGAAGACTTCGACCTGACCTTCGGCCTGATGCACACCGTAGAAAAGTCCGCTGAGATCCTGGTGAAGGTACTCTCCATGACACCGAACAAGCGCCAGACCATCCAGCCGGATGAGTTCAGACACCTGGCAGTGGACTTCAACGTGACACTTCCGGAGAAGTTCCTGTTTGAGAAATAAAGAGAAAACAGAATAAAGAAAAAACAGCAAACAGTAAAACAGCGGACAGAGGATCATTCAACAGCAGATCTTCTATCCGTTGTTTTCTGTCTGTACCTCTCTTGATTGGTAAAGTCAAGGATGCCTATCTGCGAATAAGGGTAGTTGTTGTAAGAATGGATGCCATATGAGGCATTTCTCAAGAGATTCGTGTTAGAATAACTGCTATAGCAAGAAGCATACATGGAGAACAGGTCATGAACCATCTTAAAGGACCAGGCAAAGCGATCCGGTTAGTGTATATCTGTACAGAACCAACAGGCCTTCACGCGCGGCCGGCTGGTCAGTTTGCGAAGAAGGTCGGGGCATATGCGTCTTCTGTCACTGTCGTCAAGGGAGAGGAGAAGGCAGATGCTTCAAGCATTCTGTCCGTGTTGAGTCTGGGGCTCCGGAAGGGGGACCGGTTTGAAGTGATAATCGAAAGGCCGGATCAGGATGATGCAGCCTCGGCAGCGGATGCATTCCTGCAGACAATGGCTGAGAGAGAGCGTGAAGTCAGCGCTGTGGATGGGAAACGACCGATCCGCGGAACCGGTGGATCAGGCGGGATCGCAATCGGACCGTTATACCTTTATCAGAAGACGCCGGAAACGATGGAGACAGATGCGAAGGATCATCTGGCCAATCCGCAGCAGGAATGGGAGCGGTTTCTGAAAGCGCGTGCAGAAGCAGTGCGCCAGCTGCATACGCTGGAGATGAAGACGCGTGAAGAGGGACTGTTGGATGCCGCACAGCTTCTGGAAACGCATCAGATGATAGCAGTGGACCGGGAACTGGAGGGATCTGTCAGGAGAAAGATCTTTAAGGAGAGACTTCGGGCGGAGAAGGCAGTTGAGAAAACTGCCAGCGAGTTTGCGGCGATGCTGAATTCAGCAGGCAGCGCATATCTGCATGCGAGAGAAGAGGATGTCCGAGATGTGATGAGACGCATCATGGCTGTGCTTACCGGATCAGAGCAGGATGTGATTGATTCTCCGGTTCCTGTGATTCTGTACGCGGATGAACTGACGCCCAGCGAGTTCATTCAGATGGACAGACACAAGATCATGGGGCTTATATTGTCCGGCGGCTCTGCGCTGGGGCATACAGCAATCCTTGCCCGCACGATGGGAATCCCGGCGGTTTTCGGAGCGGGCAGGCAGAGCGGAATCCTCTCCGGGCGGACTGCCATACTGGACGGTGATACAGGCAGTGTGATTATGAACCCGGATGATGAGACACTCACCGCATGGAGAAAACGCCTTGAAGAACAGCACACGGAAGCGGAAGAACTCAGAAAACTGAAGGGTAAGTCGTCTGTCACACAGGACGGCAGGCAGATACGTGTCCTTGCCAACATTCAGCTTCCCCAGGAAGTGAGTATGGCACTGGAGAATGATGCGGAAGGAATCGGTCTGTTTCGGTCAGAGTTCCTCTTTCTGGGAAGGAATAAACTGCCTCTGGAAGAGGAGCAGTATGAGGCATATCGTTTCGTGCTGGAACAGATGCAGGGCAGGGAAGTAACTATCCGTACGATAGATATCGGCGGCGATAAGAACATTGAACGTCTGGAACTTCCAAAGGAAACAAATCCGGTGCCGGGGAACCGGGCACTTCGGCTCTGTTTCAGCCGGCCGGAGATCTTCCGGATGCAGCTCCGTGCTCTGTACCGCGCTTCTGTACACGGGAACCTGCGTATCATGTTTCCGATGGTTACAAGCGTCTGGGAAGTGCGGGAAGCGAGGCGGATCTGCGAGGAGGTACAGACGGAACTGGCGGCTGAAGGTATCCCGTATGATCATAATGTTCAACTGGGCATCATGATCGAGACGCCCGCGGCAGCACTGACGAGTGATCTCCTGGCGAAGGAGGCGGACTTTTTCTCATGCGGAACCAATGACCTGACGCAGTATACGCTGGCATGTGACCGACAGAATGCACAGCTGTCACGATATGTTAACGCTCACCATCCGGCTGTCCTGCGTCTGCTGAAGACAGTATGTGACAACGCCTATCAGCATGGCATTACGGTTGGCATATGCGGAGAGCTTGCAGAGGATCCTGCGATGACGGAACATTATGCCCGGATCGGGATCGATGAATTGTCCGTTCCACCGGGAAGTGTTCTAAGAGTACGCAGACAGGTCAGGGAGATTCATGTATAATGGGAGACCTGGAGGGCGGAAGCGAAGAAGAGACTAGCAGGGGAATACAGAATATGCTGAAGACATTCGGGCTCTTTCGACAGAAAAGAAGAGTGAAGCACAGAGACACTGACCGCAGGGAAGCACAGACAGCTGCGGCACAGATACCGACAAACGTTATCATAAGCTGTGAAGCAGGAAAGGTGCTGCAGCCAGTCAGAGGAAAGATCATTCCACAAGAAGAGATTCCCGATGATCTCTTTGCGAACGCCATCCTCGGAAAGGGCGTTGGCATCGAGCCTGAGGAGGAGATCATCGTCGCCCCCTACGATGGCGAGATCTCATTTATTGCAGACTCAAGACATTCCATCGGCATCACCGGCAGCGGCAATATGAAGCTTCTGATTCACGTCGGAGTGGGCACAGTCGCGATGAACGGTGACGGGTTTACTCCCCTCGTTGCCAGAGGGGACAGGGTTCAGGCAGGACAGAGAATCCTGAAGTTTGACCGAAACAAGATCAAAACGGCCGGATACTCGGACCTGGTCGTGATCGTACTGACCAACAGCGACGATTATAATGATGCGAAGGTGTTCTTATAACTCTGTATATGTGCAGATGAAAGGATAGCGTCTATGCTGTTTGTCTATATCTTTACTGTGGGACTTATCATTCTGCTGATCGTAGAAGGGTTTCTTCTGAAAGCAGAGGAGAAACGCCGGCAGAATGAACGTTCCAAAGAATATTATGAGCAGATGTATGCAGATGCAGTCACTCTTGAGGAAGAGATCAATACGCTGAAACAATACCGGCATGAACTGTCCCGGTACATGCGGATTCTGACAAAGATGGTGGAAAAGGCAGACAAGGATGAGGCAGATGATTATGCCCGGTATCTCAAGATCCTGCAGGATGAGGCAGACGCTCTGAAAGCGATCGATCCGGAACCGGAAGCATAATCCTTACATTCACTTCTTCAGAAAGAATAAGGATATGCTCACAGTACTAGAATATGCATTTCGCGCAGTCTTTGTCAGCTGCATGCTGCAGAGGGCATCCATCATATTTACGGATATGGCCTTGACCAGAAAAAAGAAGATCTGGTGGCTGTATCTTTTCATGCCATTCAAAACGTTTCTTCTGGTGGCCTGCTCTGGCTATATCGAACGATTTTGTCCGGGAAATGCGTTTGTGCAAAGCATGTACTATATCATGGACTTCGCGGTGCTGTTGCTGATCATGTGGATCTATGTCCACCTGTGGGAAGATGAGCCCCTGCATATCCTCCTGATGTTCCTCATTTTGGACAGCATCTCTGTGGCGCTTGTAATAGCGCCGGTGTTCATAAACTACCTGGAAGGCAGGGCGGATATTGCGCAGCTGGAAGGATCGTTTCATCCATTAGATGTGCTTATACCGCCTCTGATCATGCTGCTCACTTACCTGATACGTCCGCATATGAAGCGGCTTGCCCGTTTTCTGGGAAGTATCTATCTGCCGCACCGAAAAATTCTGTGGGGGTTCCTCCTGGTGTATGTCATAGCAGAGAGGATGTTTCGATTTACCGAAGGAGACATAATACCGCCTGTGGTGGT
>OMSN01000189.1 GCA_900313765.1 uncultured Eubacteriales bacterium | reverse complement strand
CGTCTGGATACACTGATCAATGATATCATTTACAGCAGTATCGATTCGGATGAGATCCGCATGTCAGATTCCGTCATGCAGGAGATGGTGGATCTTCGCAGATTCATGTATGAGAACCTCTATACCAACAGCATTGCGAAGCTGGAAGAGCGGAAGGTGCCGGGACTTCTGAAGATCCTGTACCAGTACTATGAAGAGCATATTGAAGAGATGCCGGATGAGTATGTCCAGCTGATCGAAGGCGGCCAGAAGGAGCACAGAGTTGTGTGCGACTATATCTCCGGAATGACCGATCCCTATGCAGTGCAGAAGTTTGAAGAACTGTTCATTCCAAAGAGCTGGCCGAACCAGTGACAGGGAGCTTATATGTATTACTCAGATGATGTGATTGACCAGGTGCGCAGCGCCAATGATATTGTGGATGTCATAGGACAGAGCGTCCAGCTTAAGCGCGGTGGAAGCAATTACATAGGACTGTGTCCGTTCCACAATGAGAAGACCCCGTCCTTCTCGGTGTCCAGACAGAAACAGATGTATTACTGCTTCGGATGCCATAAAGGGGGGAATGTCATCACCTTTGTGGAAGAATACAATAATATGACCTTCACGGAGGCTATGCAGTATCTGGCGGACCGGGCCGGGATCCGGCTTCCGGAGAGAGAGATCACTGCGAGGGAGAGGCGCAGCCAGACAGAGCGGACGGAACTGCTGGAGGTAAATAAACTGGCAGGGACATATTACTACTACAGCGTTCTCCGGCGGGAAGTCCCGGGATGGATTATCTGACAGGAAGGAAACTGGGTGCAGATACCATCCGTTCCTTTGCCCTCGGTTTTGCTCCGAAGAACCCTTCGGACGGCCTGTACAGGTTCCTGAAATCGAAGGGGATCAGCGACGATCTTCTGCGCAGAAGCGGCCTTATGAATGTGGATGAGCGCCGGGGAACCATGTATGACAAGTTCTGGAACCGTGTCATTTTCCCAATCATGGATACTTCAGACCGCATCATCGGTTTCGGCGGCAGAGTCATGGGGGATGGGAAACCGAAGTACCTGAACTCGCCGGAGACTAAGATTTTTGACAAGAGCCGCAATCTCTATGCGCTGAATATAGCGAGGAAGACAAGGGAGGATTACCTGATCCTGTGCGAGGGATATATGGATGTGATCTCCATGCATCAGGCCGGATTCACCAATGCGGTGGCATCTCTCGGAACTTCCCTGACTCCCGGACATTGTGCCCTGCTTGCAAGATATACGAAAAACGTAATCCTCAGCTATGATTCTGATAATGCCGGGATCAACGCAGCGATCCGGGCCATCCCGATGCTGCGCAAGGCAGGGATCACGCCCAGGATACTGAAACTTGAGCCATACAAGGACCCGGATGAATTCATCAAGGCGCTGGGACATGACGCGATGCAGGAGCGGCTTCGAAATGCACAGAATGCGATGATGTTTGAGATCGCCGTTGTGAAGCGGGATTACGATCTTGGTGACCCGGACGGAAAGACTCAGTTCTTCGAGAGAGTTGCCGGTATGATCGCTGCCCTTGAGACGGAGATGGAGCGCCAGAATTATATCGACGCTGTCAGCAGGGAATACATGGTCGAGAAGCGGATGCTGCAGGAGCTGGTGAACCGTAATCTGGTGCTGGGTGTAACCGGTCTGTCTTCACAGCAGAGCTCCTCAGCGGGGCATAGGAGTGTCAGTGCTTCGGATGACGGGATGGATGATTACGATCCCCAGAGCGGCTATGGACCGGACGATCCGTTTGCTTACTACGGGATCGGTCCGGATACAGAGTTCTATCAGGATGAATCCACAGGCAGCATGTACCAGGCACCACCGACTGCAGCGAGGAATAACCGGCTGGGCAATGTGAAGCAGCAGGGGGAGATGATCTCAAGACAGCTGCTGCTCAACTATATCGCACAGTATCCTTCCACCTATCCGACCGTAAAACAGTATGTATCGGCAGAGGATTATGGGGAGACTGACAGCCTGACAGGCCGTGTCGCACAGCTGATCTATGATCAGATGGAAAAGAACGGAAAGGTGGATGAAGCCTCGATCCTGTCCCGTTTCCCGGATGCGGCGGATCAGACCAGGATTGCAGGCATGTTCCATACACTGGATCCTGCGTCTTCAAGAACAGAGAGAGAGAAAGCGATCCGTGAAACTCTGCTGAAGGTATTCAGTGCGGCTTCCGGATCCGCAGGAAACGACCTGCAGACCGTGATCCGGCGCAAGAACCAGGAAGCACAGCTTCGGACGCTCAGGATCACACTGGATTAAAGGGAGACATATGATACTATCAGACCGGCTCAGCGCAGCAGCATCGATGATAACACCGGGAAACCGTCTTGCAGATATCGGGACCGATCATGGTTTTGTCCCGATTGACCTGGTCCGAAGACGGATCATTCCTTCCGCGATCGCCATGGATGTAAATCGGGGACCGCTGGAGCGGGCAAGAGAGCACATAGAAGAAGCCGGCCTTGAAGGTCTGATACAGACCAGGCTGTCGGATGGACTGCAGGCCCTTGAAGAAGGGGAGGCAGACAGCGTGCTCATCGCAGGGATGGGAGGCGCCCTGACAGTTCGGATCCTGTCAAATGATCCTCCTCTTGCGCTGCACATCCGGGAACTGGTCCTGCAGCCACAGTCGGAGATCGCAAAGGTCAGGTATCATCTGTGTGAAAGCGGATGGAAGATCGACCGGGAGGATATGGTGCTGGAGGACGGAAAGTACTATCCGATGATGCACTGTATTCCGGGGAAAATGGAACTGACACCGGAAGAGGCTCTGTACGGACCGGATCTGCTCTCGACAAGGCATCCGGTATTATGGCGGTACCTGAGATTCCGTGAGACCGTGCTTAACTCCAACCTGGAGAGTCTGCAGAACGCCTCTTCCGAGAGAGCCAGGGAAAGAATGGAACAGATCCGGGAAGAGATCGGGAAGATTCAGACGATCCTGGAAAATGAATAACCTTCCGGCATGAAGCCGGATCTGCATATAAAAACCGCGTACTTACGGATCGTCCGTAATTACGCGGTTTCTTATGGTCTGGAGCATATGGGATTCGAACCCACGACCTTTTGAATGCCATTCAAACGCGCTCCCAACTGCGCTAATGCCCCGTGACGATATCGAGTATATCAAAGCACGGGCAAACTTGCAAGAAGTCTTTTTCTCCAGTATACTTTCAAGAGGAACTTGTCTGTACAACATCTTCATTATACGGGGTGGAGCTATGAGTGAAACAACACAGATGATCAGGATTACCGCACTGGGAGAGGAACGTTTATTTCCCAGAAATACACGGTATGAAGAGATAGCCGCCGCATTCCAGGAGAAGGTCCCTTATCCGATCCTGCTGGTGCGAAGAAACGGCAATGAACTGAGAGAGCTGGACAAGGAAGCTGCGGAGGACTGCAGCCTGGAGTTTCTGACACTGCAGGACAAAGCGGGCAGGGATACCTACAAGAGAAGCCTGTGCCTGATGATGCTGCGGGCATTCAGCAAGGTGATTCATAAGGGAGATACGCATATCTGGATCCGGTTTGCAGTTTCAAACGGGCTGTTCTGCACTATGGACGGTTCTGACATTCCATTGACGCAGGAACTGCTGGATCAGGTGCTGGAAGAGATGAAGATCCTCCGTGACCGGGCGGTCCCGTTTGAGAAGACCGGGATGGATACAGGAGATGCGATCTCTGTATTCCGCCGGTATCACATGGAGGACAAAGCAAAACTGTTCCGGTACAGGATGGGCTCCAGGACCAATGTATACTGTCTTGACGGATACAGGGATTATTACTATGGATATATGGTCAGCAACACCTCCTTGCTTCAGCATTTTGACCTGAAGCTGTATGAGGATGGTTTTGTCCTGCTGTTCCCGACATCCAAGGATCCGGATCATCTGCCGCCGTTTGCTCCGGTGAAGAAACTCTTTGAAGTGCAGAACAACTCCAGACGGTGGGGTGAGACGCTGGAGATCGACACGGTCGGTGACCTGAACGATCTGATCACGCAGGGAAGGCTGGAGATCGACACGGTCGGTGATCTGAATGATCTGATCACACAGGGAAGAACCAAGGATCTGATCCTGATGCAGGAAGCTCTGCAGGAGAAGAAGATCGCGGAGATCGCCCAGGAGATCGCGGACAGGAAAACCGTGCGGATCGTTCTGATCGCAGGACCTTCCTCTTCCAGCAAGACGACCTTCAGCCACAGGCTGTCTATCCAGCTGTCCTGCCATGGGCTGCGGCCGCATCCGCTGGCGATGGATAATTATTTTGTAAACCGGGTAAACACCCCGAAGAATCCGGATGGCTCCTATGACTATGAGTGTCTCGGGGCAATCGACGTGGAACAGTTCAACAAGGACGTAACAGGCCTTCTTGCCGGTGAAGTGGTGAAGCTTCCGACTTATAACTTCATTTCCGGCGAGAGGGAGTACAAGGGCAATACACTGCAGCTTGGGGACAAGGATGTTCTCGTTGTGGAAGGGATCCACGGTCTGAACGATGAGCTTTCCTACAGGATACCTGCGGAAAATAAATACAAGGTCTACATCTCCGCACTGACGCAGCTGAATATCGACGAGCACAACCGGATTCCGACTACGGACGGCAGGCTTCTTCGCAGGATCGTCAGAGACGAGAGGACCCGGGGACACAGTGCACGCAACACCATCAATATGTGGTGGAGCGTCCGCAAGGGGGAAGAGCAGTATATCTTCCCGTTCCAGGAGAGCGCAGATGTGATGTTCAACTCAGCGCTGATCTATGAACTGGCTGTTCTCAAGACCTATGCCCAACCGGTGCTCTTTGCGGTCCCGAAGGACTGCCCGGAGTGGGAAGAGGCCAAGAGACTGCTGAAGTTCCTGGACTATTTCCTGCCGATACCCTCTGACGAGATCCCGAAGAACTCACTGGTCAGGGAATTCATCGGCGGAAGCATATTTGATGTATGACGGTATATGTCCTCTTGAATAAACCGCCATGGTATGTTAGATTATCGCACGTAAGTGGGACAGACGGCCGCTGCCGGACAGACGAAAGGGTCCGGGAGAGGAAAGTCCGGGCTTCACAGGGCAGGATGCCGGATAACGTCCGGCGGAGGTGACTCCAGGGACAGTGCAACAGAAATGAACCGCCGAAGGTGATACGGTACTGCATCTGCGGTACACGTCCCGCGGTAAGGGTGGAAGGGCAGTGTAAGAGACTACCGCCCGTCCGGTGACGGACGGGGCACATGTAAACCCCATCCGAAGCAAGACCGTACAGGAACATATGGCTGCCCGTCAGTTCCAGGTAGGTCGCTTGAGCCGGCTGGCAACAGCCGGCCTGGATAGATGGCCGTCCACGACATAACCCGGCTTATCGTCCCGCTTATCTGTAAGGCTCCGCACCGGATCAGGTGTGGGGCCTTTTAGATAAATGATTACGTAATCTTTTTAAGAAACTCTTCAGAATTTCCTTCGGTGAATAGGTGAGAACCCCATAGTTTGCAGTGATATGATGCAGATAACGATAAAACACATAGTGTCTCTATGCCTTTGAAGAACCGGGCATGAGAGCACCATGGCAGAGAGAGGATGTTTTATGAAAAGATCCAGAAAACTAATGAGTTTACTGACCGCATGTTCTGTTGCACTCTGCATGACCACAGGTGTCATGGGGGATCCGACAGTGTACGATGCTACCATGATGAGCGGACAGGAATTCTCTGTTGAGGACGACACAACAGCAACCCGTGTCTATCCGGGAGATAAGATCGCCAATACCGTAGTTTATCTTGGAATGGATAATATGAACGCAGGTGTCGCTGAGGGAATGTCAGACATGCTGGATGACGGGACTCCCTGCTGGACGAACCAGACAGGAAGAGTATACTCGGTGAGCGCGTATTCTGTTGACACGGGTATACCGCAGACGGATGAAGCAGGTGAACCGCTGCTGGATGAGAATGGCAATCCGATGACATTCACAGACATGCGGTATGTGCTTGATACCATCGGCGGAGTCGTGGAAGTGGCCTATGGATCTTCTGATGCAGACGGTGTGGATCCTGTCACAGGCGGCCCCCTGAAGGATATGTCTTATTCTCTGAGAGGCGATCAGGCTTACTACTATACCGACGATGCAGGAAACGCACAGACTGTTTATGCATCTGATATCGATACGGCAGCATATCCGAACGGAACCTCTGTCAGGCTGACATATGATGCGCCTGCAGATCCGTCTCTTGCTTTCCAGAGATGGTCCGTATACAGAGCACAGAATGACGGATCTCTTTCCGTGGTACCGGATGATCAGATCTCCACTCTGGGGATCCCGGAGCTTGCCGCAGCGGACCAGATGAAGGCGGACGCTGTAAATGCCCTTGGCGGTGTGCTGTATATCACAGTGAACGGAATGAATGACCGCCTTGTGTTTATCCCGGTGTTCGCGGCACAGGCCGAGGCTGCACAGGCCGAGGCTGCACAGGAGCCGGAAGGAACCGCTCCAGAGGCAGAAGGCCTCGACATGCAGGACCAGGGTATGGAAGATCCGTATGCAGGTGATCAGGGAACGGGAGAGCTTATCATTCCGGAAGGAAACGATTCCGGTATCATTGAGATCGGAGATCCGGATGCACTGGATGCCGAACTGAACGCAGACCAGAACACAATCTCTGCTCAGGAGGAACCGGCTGCACCTGCTTTTGTGTATGAGATCTATGTGGATTACATCGATCCGATGCTGAATGCTCCTTCCACCGGTTATTTCACATATTCAGGCGGAGAATTCTGGGAGGGAATTGAAACCGCACAGACGAATCCCGAAGGCCTGGTGTTCACGGGATGGACAAGTGATGACGATGCGATCTTTGTAGAAGATGCGGCCAGTCTTCAGACTGCGCTGACATTTGATGAATCCGCCTTAGTGACTGAGAATAAGGTGATCCATGTTACAGCCTCCTACGGACAGCCGGAGACAGTCAAGTCTGCACTTACACTTGTTGACGCACAGTCTGAAAATGTATTTGATCCGGCGCAGGTGGAACAGGGGACTTTGATCACAGTATCTGCCCTGGATAAAGAGAATCTGGCATTCGCCGGATGGACAGCTGACGGCATAGAACTGGACGGCGATCAGCTCAGTGCACCGGTCCTTACATTTGCAATGCCTGGCAATAATGTCACTCTCATGGCGCAGTACAGGGAGGTCGAAACACAGAGCCCGGTACAGGAAACAGAACCGCCAGTACAGGTTGAGGAGCCCGTGGTACAGGAGACAGAACCGCCAGTACAGGTTGAAGAACCCGTGGCTCAGGAAACCGAACCGCCCGTTCAGGTGGAGGAACCGGAGATTCAGACCGGGATCCTGACAGCTCAGAATGCTGTGATCGAGAACGATTTTGTAGTCAGGAATCCGGACGGATCTTCCAGCGTAACGGTCGGCCTGGGTGAGAAGGTTACCGTAACTGCAAACGAAGCGCCCGAAGGACAGGAGTTCGAGCAGTGGGATATAACCGCACAGGGCGAAGTGGAGACTTCTGACATTACCCAGAAAGAACTGGAAGTAACAGTCAGTGAAGGCGATATCACGGTTGCACCTGTCTATATGCAGGCGCAGGAAGCAGAGCCACAGACAGAACCCAAGCAGACGGAGCCGCCGCAGACAGAACCCAAGCAGACGGAGCCGCCGCAGACAGAACCCAAGCAGAC
>OMSN01000080.1 GCA_900313765.1 uncultured Eubacteriales bacterium | reverse complement strand
GGAGGTCCCGGTAATGATATCCCAGTTATCCTTGCCCAGTTTCTTCAGAGCAGAGACTGCACCGCACTGGTAGACGCCTTTCGTGCCGCCTCCGCTGAGTACCAACGCTCTTTTTTTCATTGCAAACTCTCTTCTGTCTGCCTCAGAGCGGGACAGACATATGGAAAATGATTCCGATCACAGCAGACGCTATGATGAAACAGATCGGGTGCAGATCCTTCACCTTCGGCACCCATCTTGTCAGGATCAGGATTACGGCCGCCAGCACAAAACACCGGTAATCGATGGTTGCCGACCTCCATTCTTCGATGGTGTTCACCTGGAAAACAGCGATCAGAACGATCGAGATTCCGGCCGATGAGATCAGAGCGACAGAGGCTGCCCGAAGTCCGTACATTGCCGCATTCACATACCGGTTTTCACGGAATTTCTCAAGGAACCTCGCAACGATCAGAATGATGATAACCGACGGCATCACGAGCCCGACTGTCGACAGGATCCCTCCCAGGATCCCCGCAACCGGCCCAAACAATCTGGATACCGTTGTGTATCCCACATAAGTCGCCATATTGACGCCGATCGGACCGGGGGTGCTCTCGGAGACTGCGATCATATCTGCAAGATCTCCTGCCGTATACCATCCTGTCTTGCGTGAGATCTCCTGCAGAAAAGGAACGGTCGCCATACCGCCGCCGATCGCGAACAGGCCTGCCTTGAAGAATTCCCAGAACAGCTTCAGATAGATGATCATGACGCAGCCCTCCCTTTAACGATCAGTCCGGTTGCTGCTGCAACCACAACCATCAGGATCGGTGAGGCGTCAAAAAATACCGACGCGATCAGGATCACCAGATACAGGGCCAGTGTAACCTTGTCGATCACAGCCTTCTTCCACATCTTCAGCACCGCATTGAAGACCAGTATGCATACACACACGCGGATCCCTGCAAGTGCATCCTGCACCGCCTGAATATGGGCAAATCCTCTGATCAGTGCCGCGATAACAGTGATGATGACGATCGATGGAAAGACGACACCCGCAGTCGCGCAGATTCCGCCCAGGTCGCCTGCAATATGCCTTCCCGTGAAGGTTGCCGTATTGACCGCGATCACGCCCGGGGTACACTGTCCGATGGCATAATAATCCATCACCTCAGCTTCCGTGACCCATTTTTTCTTCTCGACGATCTCCCGCTGAATGATGGGAAGCATCGCATATCCCCCGCCGAAGGTCATGACGCCGATCTTGGCGAAGGCCCAAAACAGTTCCAGATAGATCATACTCTTCCTTCCTCCGATAACAAAACCATTCCGGTCATCCGGCTGACCTGTGCAGGTACCCTTCCCTGCAGGTACATATCTATATAATCTATATATACAGTTCCACCAGGACACTGTGCTTTCCCTTCCGGGTCATACGCTCGAGGCCGGTATACCGGAACCTGCCGCAGTGCCTGACCGAGATCATATCCCCGTCCTTCGGCTCGTATGTCAGATTCTCCATCAGACGTCCATTGACAAAAACCCGCTGCGACCGGAAGACCTCCTGCGCCTGCGAGCGCGACAGATTATATACATGGGCGACCACTGCATCCAGGCGCACAGAACTGACCTGAATCTGCCGGCTTACCGGTTTCGGTCTGAGTGTCTCCGGAATGGATTCCACTTCCAGGCACCTGACATTCGTGTGCTTAACTTTCGTCAGATTCTCGCAGATATAATCTGCTATATGGTCTCTGCACAGCAGATACGCCGTCACTCCATCGATCAGGATATCGCCAAGAACCCTTCTGTCGATCCCCAGGTTCACCAGTGCCCCCAGAAAATCCCTGTGCGTCAGAGCATCCGCATATTTCTCAAGAAGCGGTTCTATCTTCAGGATCCGGATCGGAAATGGTTCCTCATAGCCGAAACTCTCCGGATCTCCGAAACGGACGATCACACGCTCCGCCCCCTCATGGCCCCCGTCTGCAGCCATGCCGCAGGCAGGCTCACCCAGGGACAGGACATCCGCATACTCCGCCTCATTTAAAAAATCCGTGAACAGAAACTGATTATTCCGATAGGATGTTTCTTCCAGTTCCTGTATCCGCCTGATAAACTGTGCCTGCTGCGTAGTCATGGAAGGCTCCCATTCTGTCGTCGCTGCAACTCTTATCTCTCACCGCCCGACGCAACCATCGGGTCTGTAATCTTCACGCGGAAGAAATCGATCAGCGGCCCCATGAAGAATGCCGTGATGATCGTTCCGATGCCGGCGATCTCTCCGATCCGTGCCCACGTGCCGCCTGCAAACATAAACAGCACAGTACCGCAGGCAACGCAGATCAGGTCCGCCGTTATCCGGACAAACTTAAACTTCCAGATATGCCAGGTATCCGCGATGATCAGCGACACCGCATCATACACAGACACCCCCAGATCTGCCGTATAGTAAAATGCAGATCCGAAGCACATCACTACGATCCCGAATACCAGAAAGAGGATCCTTCCCGGGATGCCGGGTTCTCCGAATATCTGCATCAGCATTCTGTGGGAGAAGTCTACCAGATAACCGAAGAAAAACATATTCAGAAATGTCACGATCCCGATATAATGCCGGTCTGCTATCAGCATGAACAGGAAGAGGATCCCGTTCGCAATCAGATAGGTGGTGCCGAAATTCAGCGGAACCACTTTGTTCAGACCGTTCATCAAAGCCTGGAACGGATCTACTCCAAACTGAGCCATCCGGAAGAGTCCCACTGAAAACGCACAGATCAGCAGACCGAAAATGGACATGATGATTCTTTTTTTCAACATGATGCGCACCACCTTATGTCATTACTACTTCCCGGAAACCGTACCGGGAACCGCTGTCGTATACTATAGCACAGTGAAGGCGGTTTTACCAAGACGTCCTGCCGTACACTTACTGTGACGGAAGGTTGCATATTCACAGGCTTTGTGATACGTTCAACTGACCGGGTGCTGCCCGAGAAGAAAGGACATGGAATCATGCTGAAAACACTGTTTCGATATTTCAAGCCCCATATGGGACTCTTTATACTGGACATGAGCTGCGCTGTCCTCGCAGCTGTCATAGAACTGGTCTTCCCCCTGGTCTCAAGACAAGTGATGAATACCCTGCTTCCGAACCACGCCTACCGGACATTCTTCCTGGTGATGCTGATCCTCGGCCTTGCATATGTTCTTCGCTCTGTCTGCTACTATATCATGACCTACTGGGGCCATACGTTCGGTGTCCGTGTCGAGGCGGACATCCGTGCCGACCTGTTCCGTCATCTGCAGACACTGGACTTCGAATTCTATGACAAAGTACGGACCGGCAATCTGATGAGCCGTCTGACCGGAGATCTGTTCGAGATCACGGAACTCGCTCATCACGGACCGGAAGATCTGCTCATCTCCCTGCTCACGGTGATCGGAGCGCTGATTCTGATGTTCACGATCCAGTGGCGGCTTGCCCTGGTCGTTGCCATCCTTATCCCCATCTTCCTGATCCTGACCATGCTGCAGCGCCGCAGGATGTCACAGGCGTCTGCCAATGTCAAGGCCAGGCTGGCGGATATCAACACCGACATCGAATCCAGTCTGTCCGGAATGAAGACTTCCAAGGCCTTCGCAAATGAGAAGGAGGATAACCGCAGATTCTCCGGGGCGAATGCCGCATACCGGACTGCCAAGAAAGAATTTTACCAGGCAATGGGGATCTTCGGCGCGTCGCAGGAACTCTTCATGGGGATCCTTCCGCCGGTCGTGATCGCTGTCGGCGGCTATCTGATCATGAAAGGGAAAATGAACTACATTGACCTGATCACCTTCACGCTGTTCGTCAGCTCCTTCGTCACGCCTATCCGCAAGATGGCCCAGTTCGCCGAGATCTTTGCCAGCGGTATGGCCGGACTTCGCCGGTTCTGCGACCTGATGGCCCTCGAGCCGACCGTTGTTGAGAAGCCGGGAGCAGTTGAGCTTCACGTCTCGAAGGGGACTGTGGACATTGATGATGTCAGTTTCTCCTACGCAGGACATTCCGAAGTCCTGCACCATGTGGATCTGCATGTCAGGAGCGGTGAGATGATCGCAGTCGTAGGAGAATCAGGCGGCGGCAAGACGACCCTGTGCCAGCTGATCCCACGATTCTATGATGTGACAGAAGGTTCGATCCGGATCGACGGAACCGATATCAGAGATGTGACCAAGAATTCTCTTCGCAGCAGTGTCGGAATCGTACAGCAGGAAGTGTTTATCTTCGCCGATACGATCCGTGAAAACATCCGCTACGGAAGGCCGGACGCAACGGATGAAGAAGTCATCCTGGCCGCCCGTGAAGCTGAGATCTATGAGGATATCATGCAAATGCCCGACGGTTTTGACACCTATGTAGGCGAGCGAGGAACCAGACTCTCCGGCGGACAGCGCCAGAGGATCTCCATCGCCAGGATCTTCCTGAAGAACCCGGCAATCCTGATCCTGGATGAAGCAACCAGCGCCCTGGATACCATCACGGAAGAACGCATCCAGCACAGTTTCGACTCCCTGATGGAAAACCGTACCTCCTTCGTGATTGCCCATCGCCTGTCAACGGTCCGCAACGCAGACCGCATCATCGTGATCGAGAACGGGAATGTCGTGGAAGAAGGAACCCATGCAGAGCTTCTCGCTCTGAACGGAGAGTACGCACAGCTCTACGAAGCGCAGGAACTGTAAAAAGGGCAGGGGTCAGACCCCCTGCCCTTTTGATTTTATTACCTGTGGCTGCCGCCTCCGGAGAAGCCGCCGCCTCCTCCGCCTCCTCCGCCGGACGAGAATCCGCCGCCACCGCCTCCTCCGCTGCTGCCGCCGCTGCCGGAGCTCTCGGTGTAGGAGGTTGTATATCGCTTAATCAGGCGGTCTTCCTGCTTCGTAATATTATAAACATCCGGAGCAAGCATGCCCCTGCGTGCAAACGGTTCTTCTTCCGTTTTTGCCTTCTTCTTTTTTCCATTACCAAAGGGTATGCCATCGGTAAAGAAATAGACAACAAACATCACGATCAGGCACGGTCCTCCAAGAACCGGATTGACCGAGGACAGGATAAACAGAATGAACATGCTGGCAACACTGATTACCGCACTTCCCAGGAAGCCCTCATTTCTCCTCTTCCCGGATGACTGTCCCTTCTTCTGCTTCCCGTTGTAGTGCATATACCACACCATCCGGCCGAAGAGCACGCACAGTATGACAAACACAATGATGGTCGCCAGCAGACTGGAGCCGATCGTTGCAAACATGACCTGAGGCGTATAGAGCCGCCATCCGAGCATCCCCCGGATCTTATGGCCGAAGGTATTGCAGTCATCTACGAAGGCCATCAATGCATCTGCGTAGGTCTGACTGTATCTTGGCATGTCACCGTAGGGCAGTCTGTCTGTGAAGCTCTGGGAGAGTTCCTGACAGTTCTCGTCTCCAACCGAGAAACGCAGGTCTCCTGCCCCGGCAACCCAATTGTAGACCCAGCCGTTGCTCTCACGGTAGATATTGTCCACCATGATGATGCCGTTCCCGGTATTGCCTGCCTCATTCCATCCGAATCCCTGATCGATCCAGTAGGACTCCGTATATCTCTGGATTCCCCTGTAGGCATCGGTCTCGTCACTTCTCATGTACATCAGGTCCGGGTACATGGCTTCAATGGATTCGTTCATGATGACAATGACGATATCCGCGCTGATCGCTCTCTGAGCAGTTTCGATCTTCTTCTCCAGCTTCTCTTCCTGCTCATCCGTGAGCATATCGGCATAGTCATAGACTCTGGGAGTACCGTTCTGCTGGGGATTGGTCCTTCCCTTCAGCACACCGAATCCGACCTTTGCGCTGATCACAAGAGCCCACAGGACAACCAGCGCGATCGTCCCCATGATGATAAAGACGAGGGTCCTTGTCATCTTCCGGTCAGCTGTATTCATATCCCGCATTCTCTTCATAGCAGCACCCCCAGCATTCCTACGATCGCCGCAGCTGAGATGACCGTGCAGACTGCCTCCACCAGATAATGGAAGAGAACTCTCTTCTTGTCGCAGGGTGCATTGCCGGACATTCTTCCGTTTGTGCCGTTCATATAGATGCGGTGTGTCCCCAGGCCCTTATACTCATAGCGGTAAACCGGCAGAAGCACGCCTTCTGTGTTCTCCAGAACTGCATCCAGTGAACGCTCATGCAGTTTTGTCTTCAGGCTGACATAGCGTGACTTAAGCTTGTTCTCTCTGTCATCCACAGACTCCAGCGCCCAGCTGCGGGCCCGCTCGATATATTCTTCTTCGTCCTTCTCCCCGTCCGGCAGCCAGGACTGTGTTCCGGCCAGATAGATTGGATCCATTTTCCGGGCAAGGAAGCGGTCATAGGGAAGCGCTGCATCGATCGTACTGTCATCCAGATCATCCATTGCATCTACCGGTACAGCCTGAAAACTGTAATCAACGACCCTGTGGATATCATAGACCTCATGGTTCGTCACGACCGTATCGCCCATGCGATGGCGGTGCTGGATCTCTCCGGTATAGTCGTAATGTGCGGTCCCTTCCATTGTGTAGAGCCAGTAGAATTCATTCTTAAGAATTGTACAGCACTAACCCAAGTACCATCAGAAACAGTAAATGAATAGATTTTTCTATTATCTTTTTTCTTCCCGGTATCACTAGCGGACACTTGCCCCTTATAAGTGGAATTATCATAATAATTCATTTTAAAACTGGCATTATCACCGCTCCAGTTGTTAGAAGCAACAAAATAAATAATCGGATTTTGTTTCCAAACAGTTGCTTCAGCTTCTTGTACACCACCAATTTGAGAAGAAATCGAAACCACAACCCCAGCGGCAAGCACCGAGGATAATAATAATCCACCAATAAGTTTTTTAAGTTTCATAATTTTACACTTGTCACTAGAGTCTCTAGCGACTACTCCTTTCTAGAAGTTAAAACAAGTAAGATATCTCATCATTTTGAGAACCTATCACTTCAGGAATTATATTCCTAAAGTATGATGAAAGTTGTAATTAATATACCCCCCCCCGTCGCTTTGTCAACACATAAATATCATTATGCAAAGCATAATGGTATTATGTTATTTAACCTCAAAAAAAACATTATTTTTTCATAT
>OMSN01000124.1 GCA_900313765.1 uncultured Eubacteriales bacterium | reverse complement strand
TGACACCACCAGGAAAATCCTTTTATCTCTATGCCTTCAGTATTGCAGAGGAGTTATTGGTCGTACTCATTTCTCTTGTGGTCATCTTCAAGAAGCAGGTGACCCAGATCGTCAAGGACATTCTGTCCAAGGCAGCCAGCGATGCCAAAGGTATCTGATCCCGCCAGGGATGTCTGTATTTTCCTGTAAACCCTGATTGAGTCAAGGAGGGCGTATGCGAAGACAGCGCGCTGTGATCACGGTTTTCTTCAGTCTGCTCAGTGTGATATTTCTTGCGGTTTCTTTTGCGGTCATAGAAGCGGTCCGCACGGCGGGCGCCCGCGCTGCGTGCGCGAACGCGTCTACACTGGGACTGTGGTCTGTTTTTTCAGAGTATGACAATACTCTTCTGGAGGACTATGGCCTGTTCGCTGTAGATGGAGGAGCTGCAGGAGGTCCGGTGAGCCAGGAGTTCCTGCTGTCGAAACTGGACGGATATCTGAGTGAAAACCAGAACGTGACGGCAGATATGAGCGGCAAGCTGCCGGGGCTTCTGATGGACCCCTGGAAAATAACTGCCGTGCAGAAGCGGATCGACCGCTACGCTCTCCTTACTGATCAGGGTGGGAACTATTATTACCAGCAGGCGGTGGAGTATATGAGAAAGACCGCCTGGGCGAATGCACTGGGCAAGCTGAAGGCGATGTACAGCGATTCCCAGGGGATACGGCAGGCGGAGAGTGAGTTTGAGGCGCAGCAGCGGGCAAGCCACGATGACATGAAATCGTTCGACCAGGAAGTGGAGGCGGCAAAGCAGGAGCTGATGCAGGGCAGCAGTACATCGGGCGAAGACAGCACGGGGGGTACCGGGCAGGGAGACGGTACCGGCAACGTCGTGATCCTGGCAGAAGGGGAGGATGCAGAACGACTGAAGAGAGCGGAGGAAGAGGGGAGAAAGAAGAACCCTCTGGAGAAGATACGCTCTCTGCAGAGCAAGAGCGTGCTGGAACTTGTCCTGGGGAAGGGCAAAGTGTCCGGGAAGACACTGGACAGCAGCGGTCTTCTCTCAAAAAGACGGGGGAACAAGGGAGCGCTGGTTCTGGATACGCCAAGAGGCGGTCAGGCGGACAATCTGCTGTTCTGTGAATATCTGCTGGATCATTTCCCGGACTGCAGCGACCATAAGGAGAGCAGTGTGCTGGACTATCAGCTGGAATACCTGATCATGGGCAAATACAGCGATGAGGAGAACCTGAAAAAGATCGCGAAGAAACTACTGTTTCTGCGTGAGGGGATGAACTATGCGTTTCTGGTTACGGACTCTTCCTGTAATGCGCAGGTCTCTGCACTGGCGATGATGGTTCTCGGATGGACCGGTAAACCGGCGCTGATCGCAGCTTTCAAACATGCCATCCTGCTTGCCTGGGCGTATGGTGAGAGTCTGTTTGATGTACGGGTTCTGCTTCATGCCGGACGTGTGCCGCTGAAGAAGAGCGCGCAGTCCTGGAATGTTCCGCTGGAGCGGCTGATCAGTCTGGAGACGGATCTTGAGCGTGCCGATCACATAGCAGCAGGTGGGACAACCGGGCTGAACTATAAGGATTTTCTTCGTATCCTGGTCAACATGACAAGTCTGTCCAGGCTGAAGAAGCGGTCGCTGGATCTGATCGAACAGAATGTCCGGACCGGGGAAGGGAAGTCTTCTTTCCGGATCGATAACTGTGTGATCGGAATGACGATCGATACAGACTGGGAGATTCCGTCCGTGTTCGGAAGAGTACCGGCGGCGCTTCTGGGGACGAAGGCAGTATCTTTCAGGACGAATGTCAAAGGCGGATTTGCCTATGGACCTGCTGACTGAGATCAATGCGAATCATGGCGGAAAGTGAGGTGAGAAAGGATGTCCTTGCATTGCACAATACTCTCAAAATATTCTGAAGCGGCGGCTATTCAGAGTCTCCCCTCCAAATCTGCGGATGTGCCCTTTTCCGCAGCTCATGCAGACCGCCGCAAAATCTCCAAATATCGACTACAGCAGCATAGTGATCATGACAACATTCAAATGAAAAGAAAGGAAAGCGTACTCTCTCCAAAAAGAAAAAGACAATGTTCAAGGACATCCTTTCTCGGTTCATTTTCCGCAAGCCTGACGGTAGAGGCAGCCATCGAGCTTCCGCTGTTTTTTGTCCTGATCGCGATCGTACTCCAGTACGCGGTGGTCTGCCGAACCGCGGCACAGTTCTCGGGCCTGATGACCACCACCGCACAGGAGATGGCAATCGCAGCGTATAAAGAGGAATACGGTGACGCAAACCATCTGATCCGGGGCGTTCTGTCGGATGCCTGGGCCGCTTCTCAGGTCATTGGGAAGGCAGAGGATGCCGATGCAGTGCGCGGAGCTTCATTTCTCAACTCTTCATATCTCAAAGACGGGGACATGATACGTCTGGTGCTTTCGTATCAGCCCAGGCCTCGCTACGCACTGCTGCCTCTGCCATTTACATTCTTCGTACAGAAAGCGGTCGTCCGCGGATGGACCGGAGCGCGCGGATCCGGGGGAGGAGGTTCGGGTGATGGTGCGGATGAGGGCGGCCGGAAGGTCTATGTGGCAGATCACGGAAGGGTCTATCACACCGATCCGGAATGCTCACACCTGAAGGTTACGGTCATCCCGACAACGGCAGAGGGGCTGAAGAAAGCGCGCAACAAGAGCGGACACAAGTATAAGAAATGCCCTTACTGCGGTAGGTCGAAGAACAGCGGACCGCTCTATATCGACCCATATGGAGGAAGCTGGCATACCAGTCTTACCTGTCCGTCTTTGAAGAGAAGTGTGAACACAGTATCCGTGGATGAGTGCGGCCATCTGCACGAATGTGCCGACTGCAGAAAGAGAAGAGGAGCGTGAGAGATGGTGTATGTCAGGATTATGGCGGTTTTATTTCTGGTATGCCTGTCGGTCTGCGACCTGAGGAGCCGGACGATCCCGGTATGGCCGATCCCTTTGTTTGCGGTGATGTCGGCCGCAGCCCATCTGGTTCTCAGGGACCTGCCGGCAGCGGACATCCTGACAGGGATACTGCCGGGTGTGTTTTTTCTCATCCTTGCAGTGATATACAGCTCTTCCATCGGAATGGGAGACGCTCTGGTGATCGCTGCCTGCGGACTGGCAGTGGGATTCACGACAGAGTTCTGCGCATTGGTGACAGCCCTGGTTCTGTGCGCGGTCTACGCTGCCGCGGCGCTGATCCGGAAGAAAGTGACACGCAGGGACAGCCTGGCGTTTCTTCCGTTTCTGACGGCAGGTCACGTACTGGTCCTGATCGCGGAGGTGTGTGCATGACAGAGCGTAGTTTCAAAATGCAGGCAAGTTTTACGGTGGAGGCGGCGATGCTGATGTGTGTGATCCTGCCGGTGCTGCTGGCGCTTCTGTATCTGGGAATGTTTCTGCATGACAAAGGCGTCCTGAACGGGGCGGCGCAGGAAGTCGCGGCGACAGCGGATCTGAACCGTTTCCGGAACGGGGGAAATGCCCGCCTGGCGCGAAAGGCGGATCAGCTTGCGGACCGTACAGGAGCCTCGGGTAAAGCAAAGTCTTCTGTTCAGGTGACGGACCATGAGGTATCGGCATCCTACAGTGCATCCATGAAACTGCCCGGACTGCTTCCGAAACTGTTTGGAAAAGGAACACTGAATACCGGAGCGGATGTCACGAGGATCCTGCCGGATGCGGCAGATACGATACGGAAGATACGCGGCCTGGAGTACGTGAGTGCAATGCTGGCAGAGGGGTGACCAGAGATCGGGCTGCAGAGAGGAAGATGCGGGATGGACGGAAAACTGGTGAAAGATCTGGAGCACATGTATCTTGTGTTCGATATTAAAGATATCGATGAAAATGAATATGTTCTGCAGATGCTGCTTCGTGCGAAACTGCCGTCGATCCTTCCGCTGAGCATCTCCACAACGGACGGAATAGCTTCTCTTCGCGCGGAAGTGACAGGATGCACCAGCATAGCCTCCCGCTTCCTGTCGGTTCCGCTCACCGGAAGTGATATCCGGAAGATTCTGACAACGATCAGAGACGTGATCTGCAGACTGCCGGGATATCTTCTGGATCCGGGAGATCTGTGCCTAGAGCCGGAATGTATCTTTCTGGGAGCCGGCGGGGATGAAGTATTGCTGTGCTATGTACCGCACCAGTCAGAATCGGATCCGGATACGATCCGTATCCTGGCGGATTATTTCCTGAAGAAGCTGGACCATTCGGACCGGGCAGCTGCTGATCTGGTCTATAGTCTGTACGACCGGGTTGCTGCGGAGCACTATGCAGCAGGGGACATCCTGCAGGAACTGCTGAAGGAAGCCGCATCGCCCCGGATAGGAAGCGGGCAGGAAGGTGCATTTCAGACGGAGATGCCGCAGCCTGAGATGAGACAGACGGACACTCCTTATACGGGAAGAAGTGTCGGGGAGATTCGCCATCTGCCCCCGCCAAAGGGAGACAGAAGGAAACAGAGAAGAGGCGGAAGGAAGCGTCAGAAGAGGAACCCGGATCGCACTGCATGGCAGAGGCGGCGCCGGAAGACCAGCCTTCGTACGTTTCTTCCGGCAGCTGTAATCCTGCTCTCTGCAGCGGCAGCTATCCTCCTGTTTCGTATGGATCTGACACAGATCGGCGGGATGGGATTTCTCTGCGCGGCGCTGATCTGGCTTACGTACAGTACGATCGGAAAACAGCGATCAGAGATACACAATGTCTGGGCGGATGAGGATGATCCGGGGGACGATGCCTTCTACCAGTCATTGCTGAAAAAGGTGTATGCAGAAGATGAGCGCAGGGAGCAGACGAGCGGTCCGTGCCTGATCAGTCTGCAGCAGGATCGCTGCGGGGATATAGCGCTCTCTGCGCCGCATTTAATCCTGGGAAAGAACCGGGAGAAGGCGGATATTGTGCTTCCGGATGATACCGTCAGCCGGATTCATGCCAGGATCGAGCTGAGAACGGATGGCTTCTATATCAATGATCTGTACTCCACCAACGGAACCTGGCTGAATGGCAGGCGCATAGAGCCGGGGAATGCTGTGCGGCTCAGTGACGGCGCCGCGCTGGGAATGGGTTCTCTTAAGTTCCGCGTGCAGCTCTGACCGGCGGCAGGCCTGCGGCACGGATCCATCAGAATGTATGCACATCGGATAAAAAACGTGCTATCATAGGTTCACTATGAATGATTTTACAGAGTTTATCAAAAACAGACGAAAAGTGAATCTGACAATGGTGGCAGTCAACATCATTGTCTTTATCATACTCGAGATCCTGGGTAATACGGACGATCCGCGATTCATGCTGGAACACGGGGCTTCCTATGCACCGCTGGTTCTGGAAGGAGAGTACTGGAGACTGTTCACGTCGATGTTCCTTCATTTTGGATTCGAGCATCTG
>OMSN01000264.1 GCA_900313765.1 uncultured Eubacteriales bacterium | reverse complement strand
GGATGGGCAGGAATATCGATCCGCGGCTGGAAGCCTACATTGACAGAAAATATGTCCGTGAGAAATGGGACCAGGAGTATGCGTCTCCTTTCTTCGGCGATTCTGAGAAGATGTCGGCACCGGCTTCCGGCTTCTGGGACAGACGTGAGAGGGAGCGGGAGAAAAAACGTCCCTTCCGCGAAACTTCCGTCTGGATCGATTCGTACCCGGACTCTGCCCCGCTGCCATCCGCCACAGAAGAGGACGTCTACGAAGAACTGGAGCGCAAGATCGGAGAGCGGATGGGGCATATGTCGGATACGTTCTCGCAGTATCTTCTGTATCTGATCCGCCAGAAAGGGCTCAGCAATGCAGACGTTTATAAGCGGGCGATCGTAGATAAGAAGGTCTTTTCGAAGATCAAGCTCAATCCGGACTACCATCCGGACAAGTCGACAGCCCTGCGGCTGTGCGTCGGGGCGATGCTGAATCTGGATGAAAGCAGGGATCTGCTCGGAAGGGCAGGTTATGCGCTGTCTCCCTGTGACAAGACGGATATCATTTTTTCTTTCTTTATAGAATTCGGTATCTACGATATGATCGAGATCGATATCAAGCTGGAAGAACACGGACTTCCGTGTATTATCACATAACAAACATGTCTGTTCCTGTCGTACGACGGAACGCATACACATGGGAAGGGTCGCTTTACGGGCGACCCTTTTTTTGCGGGCGTCTGTTATTGTGGACTCACAACAAAGATGCAGATAAAACATCGAAAAGAAAAGGAGGACACATTATGAAAAAGGGACTGACAGAACTTGTATTTATCCTGGACAGAAGCGGGTCAATGAGGGGACTGGAAGCGGATACCATAGGCGGATTCAATGCCCTTCTGGAGAAGCAGAAGAAGGAAGAGGGGGAAGCACTGGTGTCGGTTGTTCTCTTTGACGACCGGATGGAGGTGCTCTATGACAGACAGGATATCCGGAAGGTGGAGCCGATGAATGACTCGCAGTACTATGTGCGGGGATGCACGGCATTGCTGGATGCGCTTGGCGGAGCGATCCATCACATCGGAAACGTTCATAAATATGCAAGGAGGGAGGATGTTCCGGAGAAGACGCTGTTTATCATCACCACAGATGGCATGGAGAATGCCAGCAGGCAGTACAGCCATGAGATGGTCCGGATGATGGTAGAGCGCCAGAAGGAGACATATCACTGGGAATTCCTGTTCCTTGGCGCCAATATGGATGCAATCAAGGTTGCCAGGAGATTCGGGATCCAGGCAAACCGCGCTGTGAATTATGAATGTGACTCTGAAGGAACTGCACTGAATTTTGAGGTGATGTCCAGAGCCGTCAGCTGTGCGAGAATGTCGTCCTCCGCGGCGAAGATGCGCGAGGCGATGGATGAGGGCGATCTCCTCGAACCGATCCGGAAGGATTACGCCCGGAGGCACAGAAAATAATCATTTTACCCGGGATTCGTGTTATACTGTGTAGCGTCTGGAATCTTTGTCGGATCTGATAAATATACAAGAGGAGTGATTATGGAAAAACTTACACTGGAGAAGGCGAAAGAGATCAACGCTACGATGGTGACGGAGGAACACCTGATCCTCCATGCAGCCAACGTCGCCGCGGCTATGGGGGCCATGGCAGATCATTTCGGAGAGGATAAGGAACACTGGGAGGCGGTAGGATTCCTGCACGACTATGACTACGAGAAGTATCCGGAGGAACACCTGGCCCATACCGAGGAACCTCTTCGCAGGCTGGGTGTTCCGGAGGAAGATATCCGGGCGATCCTGTCCCACGGGTATTCGATCTGCACGGATGTGGAGCCTCTCACCAACATGGAGAAGAGCCTGTTTACCGTGGACGAACTGACCGGGATCGTACAGGCAGCCGCCAGGATGCGTCCCAACGGGATCACGGACATGGAGGTCAAGAGCTTCATGAAGAAATGGAAGGACAAGCGTTTCGCGGCAAAATGCAACCGTGAACTGATCCTGAAGGGCTGTGAGATGCTGGGCATGGAGATCAGAGATGTCTCCGCCATCGTGATCGAGGGTATGAAGGCACACGCGGAAGAACTGCAGTTGACAGGATCGCTGGAATAAAACGGAATTCATTTTGCAGCTTGCAGGATTGACAGAATAAGACAGAATTTATTTTACAGCTTACAGGACAGGCAGAAGAACAGATACTCATTTCATCTTTACAGGAGGTAGTTATGGAAAAGATCAAATGGGCAGTCCTGGGGACTGCAGGGATCGCAAAGGGGCAGACAATACCGGGCATGCTGCAGGCAGAGAACTGTGAGCTGTATGCGATCGCGGGAAGAAGCCTGGAGAAGGCGAAGGCCTATCAGGAAGAGTTCGGATTCACCAAAGCCTACGGGGACTATGACGAGCTGCTTGCCGACCCGCAGGTGGAGGCGGTCTATATCCCGCTTCCCAATCAGCTTCATCATGACTGGGCGATCAGAGCACTCAAGGCGAAGAAGCATGTTTTGTGCGAGAAGCCGCTCGCTCCCACTGCGAAGGAAGCGGAGGAGATGATCCGCTGCGCAAATGAAAACGGCGTATTGCTGATGGAGGCATTTGCCTATCTGCACAGCCCATATGTCTGCGCATTGAAGGAGATCGTGGATTCGGGAGTGCTGGGAGAGATACGGTACATAGAGACTGCGTTTATTACTTCCGATTATGATGTCAGCAATATCCGCATGCGCAAAGAAACCTTCGGCGGAGCACTC
>OMSN01000140.1 GCA_900313765.1 uncultured Eubacteriales bacterium | reverse complement strand
GAAGCTGACACTCAAACTGAAACCGAAGATGACCTACTACGTGCGTATCCGCTATGCAGATGGCAAGGGCGGTTACTCACCGTGGGTACTGAAGACGGTGAAGACAAAGAAATAAACATTGTAACTGATTGCGCCGGTTCTGCCGGCATCAAAGAGATTAATGCACAGGAAAGCGGCCGCAGAGATGCGGCCGCTCCTTATTGCAAAAGCGCCTGACATCTGTTCCATGTTAAGCAGATATCAGGCGCCTGTTCTATGTTACTCCAGTTCCATCAGCTGTTTCATGCTCATTTCCTCAAGCAGTTCGCTCTTGAGCTTGAAGAGTTTGTCGGAGAGGTCTACATACATCTCGTGAGGATTGACGAAGCGCTTGGTCTCATCCCACAGAGATTCCTTTTCCTTGGTGCAGACGTCACGCATCTCCATGACAGTCGGGGATTCGTAGACACACTCGCCGTTCAGGAAGATCGGCTGAAGCAGCTCACGCATATCGTAGGTGCCGCCTTTGAGTTTTGTCTTCTTCCAGGTTTCTTTGGGGTCAGTCAGGATCAGGTCATTTGCCGGATCGAATTCTTCGTCCACCAGGCAGATCAGATCCGCACGGATCTTATGGAAGTCTTTGTCATAGATGCGGAAGATCTTCTTGTTGCCCGGGTTCGTGATCTTCTCGGTATTGTCGGAGAGCTTGATCTTCGGGACCAGGTTTCCATTCTCATCTTCGAGAGCGGCAAGCTTGTAGACACCGCCGAACGCGGGGGTATCCTTGGATGTGATCAGGTTGGTGCCGACGCCCCAGGAGTTGATCGCAGCTCTCTGTGCCATCAGGGACTGGATCAGATACTCGTCCAGATCAGAACTTGCTGTGATGGTCGCATCCGGGAATCCGGCATCATCCAGCATCTTCCGTGCACGCTTGGACATGTAGGCAAGGTCGCCGGAATCCAGACGGATGCCGTATTTCTTCAGCGGGATGCCCTGCTCCTTCATATAGCGGAAGGTACGGATCGCGTTGGGAACGCCGGAGCGGATCGTGTCGTAGGTATCCACCAGCAGCGTGCAGTTGTCCGGATACAGCTGGGCATAGGTCTTGAACGCCTCGAATTCATCCGGGAAACTCATGATCCAGCTGTGCGCGTGGGTGCCGAGGACCGGGACATCAAACAGCTGGCCGGTCAGTACGTTGGAGGTACCGCAGCATCCGCCGATGACAGCAGCCCTTGCACCGTAGGTGCCGGCATCCGGGCCCTGGGCACGGCGAAGACCGAATTCCATGACCGCGCCGCCCTGCGCGGCGTAGCAGACACGCGCTGCCTTGGTGGCGATCAGGGACTGGTGATTGATGATATTGAGGATCGCTGTCTCCATCAGCTGGGCTTCCATGATGGGAGCGATGATCTTGACAAGGGGTTCTCTCGGGAATACGACAGTGCCTTCTGGAATGGCGTAGATATCACCTGAGAAATGAAAATTCCGAAGATACTCCAGGAAATCTTCGCCGAATGTGCCGGTGGAGCGAAGGTAATCGATATCTTCATCTGAGAAGGTAAGGCGCTTCACATAGTCGATCACCTGGTCCAGGCCGCAGCAGATCGCGTAGCCGCCCTCATCCGGATTGCGGCGGTAGAACGCATCGAAGACAACTCTGGGATTCTTCCCTGTCTTAAAATAGCCCTGCATCATGGTCAGTTCATAGAAGTCCGTAAGCAGGGTAAGATTCATTGTACTCATACACAGTCTCCTTGTGTGCAAAGAAATAGAGCCGGATCGGTATCCGGCAAGTTTCGACGGCGATGCCAATCACAGGCATTATACCATCTGTGCAGAGAAATAAAAGTAAAAATCATTGAAAAAATGCTTGCATTCGTTCCATATAGAGATTATAATAACCTTCGTCGCGGGAAAACAGCGGCAAACAGAATAAAGGGGTATAGCCAAATGTTCAACAGACATATTTGAAAGAACGGTCAGGAATCATCCTGACCGTCCTTGTACTGTTTCTCCAGATTCTGTTTGCGGGAGATCTCCCGCCTGGCGCTTTGCATGTGATCCTGAAGGATGCTGAGTTCCAGGGAATCCGCATTCCTGTACATCTCGATTACATAGGTGGGAACATCCTCTGTGTCACCGGTCTCGATCCCGCGCACAAGATAATCCATGGAGACTCCGCAGGCCTGACACAGGCGGATCATTCTCCATATTTTCATCATATGTATTCCGCGTTCGATCTTGCTGATCGATTCGTCTGAGCAGTCAAGGAATTCTCCGAACTCCTCCTGGTTCATGCCCATACTCTCGCGGAGCAGCCGGATGCGGTTGCCGCAGTGGACTGCAAGTTTCTCTTCATTCTGATCTTTCATAACGGTAACTGTCTGATCGTTCCTGGAAGGAAATCTGAGTCTCAATAGATACACAGTACCGGATGCCTTCAGCATCCGAACATGTCAATGATTATTATAAGAATGGAGAAGAGAAGACTCCACGGCGTAAAAAGTCAGTAAAACCCGTAATAAAAGTACGTATGCCAAAAGATAGTCTTGCACAATCAGGGGGTATAAGGTTATTATCACCCGGGAGGTTCACAAACGATGCAGATGGACTGGGACCGGTATCGGATCTGCTGCGCACGGCTCAGAGAACCGGTACTCACAAGGTTTGAAACAACGCTCCTGGAAGGAGCCGGGATGTCGACTGTGCAGTCCGCTCCGGCATATGCAGGAGCCCTGACGGCAGCACTGATCACAGTGCTCAGGCAGATGAGGGATCTGCTCCGGCAGGAAACTGCCTGCGGGGAGGGAAAGGATCAGGAGCGTACAGACTGGAACCGGCTCGGACGGAAAATGAGAGAGCGGTATTTCCTTCGTCTTGCCGGTGTTGACCGGCTGAAGGTCGCGCAGGAATACGTCAGAGAGCATTATCAGTATCAGGACCGCAGCGCTGACGGCATGGCACCATGGATGCTGTCATTCCAGGGGCAGCACAGGGAAGCTGGGGAACTGGTACGAAGAATAGATGAAGTGACAGATGCGTTTATCCGGGAGGATCTTCCCGGCATATGGAAGAGTGCTGCAGCATCTGCCGGAGGAAAGAGATGAGCAAGTATGATTTTTATTCCCACGTACGGTATTCCGAGTGTGGGGAAGACGGAAGGCTGAGCCTTGGCGCTGTCGTTGATTATTTTCAGGATACGGCGACCTTCCAGGGAGAACACCTGGGAATCGGCGTCAGTTACCTGAAAAAACAGCATATTGCATGGATCCTCACTTCCTGGCAGATCATCACGGATCATTTTCCGAAGCTGGCAGAGCCGGTCACGGTGCGCACCTGGGCATATGATTTCCGCAGCTTCTACGGACTTCGCAATCTGCTGCTGCTGGACGGAAGCGGGCAGCCTGCCGCATGGGCGAACAGTGTGTGGGTCCTCATGGACATGGAGAGGATGCGTCCCGTCAAGGTTCCGCAGAAGCTGCTGGACCTGTATGGAACCGATCCGGCCCTGGATATGGAATACAGCCCACGCAAGGTCGCGGAACCCGAGACGGGCGAGGAGATGGACCCGTTCCCGGTGACAAGGACACACCTGGATACGAACCATCATGTGAACAACGGCCAGTATATCGAGATGGCGCGCATGTATCTTCCTGAGAAGTTTAACCTGTATGAGACCAGGGTCGAGTACAAGGCACAGGCGCATCTGGGAGATCTGATCTGCCCGAAGGTAAGCAGGGAAGACGGTGTTGTCACGGTCAGCCTGAGAGATAAAGAAGGCAAAAGCTACTGTGTTGTCCGGTTTGCGGAGCGATAACTGCAGATCGGCGCATTATACGAAAGGACGGAATAACCATTTATGAGATTAGGAGAAAAACAGACCCTGAGAATTGACCGGGTCAAAGAGTTCGGCGTGTATCTGACAGACGGAGAAGAGTCTGTCCTGCTTCCGAAGAAGGAAGTCCCGCAGGGGGCATCCCAGGGGGATGAACTGGAAGTATTCCTCTATAAAGATTCTTCGGACAGACTGATCGCAACGACGGCTACACCGCGGATCACCCTTCATGAGACCGCATTGCTGACAGTGAAAGAGACTTCGAAGATCGGCGCATTTCTGGACTGGGGACTCCCCAAGGATCTTCTGCTTCCGTTTCATGAGCAGACCAGAAGGGTTAAGGCCGGGGAAACTGTACTGGCAGCTCTCTATATCGACAAATCAGAGAGACTGGCGGCCACAATGAACGTCTATCCGTATCTGAGCTGTGAGTCTCCGTACAGGAAGGATTCCAGGGTACAGGCTCGGATCTACGAGACCAGTGACAACTTCGGAATCTTTGCGGCGGTCGATGACCGGTACAGCGCCCTGATACCGAAACAGGAGGCTGCAGGAACCTTCCGCATAGGGGATATTGTGGACGCGAGAGTCACCTCCGTGCGCCCGGACGGGCGGCTGAACCTCTCCGTGAGAGAGAAGGCGTATCTGCAGCTGGACAAGGATGCGGAGCTGATCCTGAAAGTGATCGATGAATACGAGGGAGTGCTGCCGTTTGACGACAAAGTCTCGCCTGAGATCATCAACAGGGAGTTTGGCCTGAGTAAAAATGCGTTCAAGCGGGCAGTCGGACACCTTCTGAAAGAGGGAAAGATAGAGCTCAGGGACCGAAGAATATACAAGGCATAATGCACAATTTTCGTAAAAACATTTCGTGCAGAGAATACAAAACAGAGGAAAAGAAAAAAACGCTTGAATTTCATTTTCAGAGTGCTATATTGGGGGCGTCAAGAGAAATGAGAAGAGCAGAAACGCCCATCAGAAGAGAAGATACAGGGCAGAAAGGAACACTGAAATGAAAGTACAGCACATTCATGACATTGAAAAGTTTTTCACCGTTGTTGATTCCTGCAAGGGAAAAGTTGAGCTGGTCACAGGAGAGGGCGACAGACTGAATCTGAAGAGCAAACTGAGCCAGTATATCTCACTTGCACATGTGTTCTCTGTGAAGGAAGATATCCCGGAGATGGAACTGGTTGCGTATGAACCGGAAGATGTTCAGAAACTGATCGACTTCATGATCAATCAGTAAGACGCAGCAGCAGCGTGGATCATTGATATATATACACGATTATGAGAGGGACTGTCAGCAGTCCCTCTTTTTCTATATGCAGCGCTACCATTTAGCCCCGATTCGTGTTAAGATAAATTCATTCCAACAGGAGGAAAATGCGTATGCGTAATCAAAGCAGATTAGCAGGGACTCAGTATCTGTTCATGATGGTGGTCTGGGTCGTTATGAGCCTGCTCCTCGGCCTGACAGGCCTGATCAATCGCTTTAACTATTACAGTTCATCGACGCTGGCGGAACTGGGATTCCTGATCCCGGTGGTTGTCCTTCTTATCATAAACAGGTTTGAAGTGATGCGCGGAACCAGGATGAAGGTGATTGGGATCCGGACGATCCTGTGGACGATCCTGTTTACTGTCCTGATCCTTCCGGTCACGTACTACCTGAACCTGGTCAGCCAGCTGTTTGTTCCGAATGCGGTGGAAGAGAGCGTGTCCTATTTCGCGACAAACGCCGGACAGAATATCTGGGCGAATCCGCTGTGGCTCAATATTCTGTACATAGCGATCCTGCCGCCGCTGGTTGAGGAATTCATTTTCAGAGGCGTCCTGTTTCAGGGCTTCCGCAACTGCGGACTGTTCAAGACGGCATTCTTCACAGCCCTGATGTTCGGGCTTGCGCATGGCAATCTGAACCAGTTCATGTATGCATTTGCCATCGGCCTGTTCCTGGCCTATCTGGTGGAGGCATCCGGTTCGGTGTACGCATCCATGCTGGCGCATGCGATTATCAACGGGACAACGGTCTTCCTGATGTATCTGGAGAGGCATCTCCCGGAGAATGTCACCAGTGTGATCGTGGAGGCAGAGAACCAGACCTCCAGAGTCCAGGATCTGGGACTGCTGTTCTGGATCATCGGAGCTGCGGTTGCAGGAGCCTGCGCGGTGCTTGCCGTGATCGTGCTGCGTACGATCGCGAAGGCCTCCGGCAGGGAGGTGGTCTATCAGGAAGCGCGCAAGGGCAAGGATCGAATCAAAGGCAAGGAAGGCCGGGTATTCTCTGTGGAACTCCTGGTCGGACTCCTGATCCCGATCCTCTTTATGTCGATCCTGATGATCATAGAGATGGTGAAGAAATAAAACAGTTTGAAGGACCAGCGCCCGGCGGCCTGACTGCCGGGCATTCTTATTTTTCGCAACAGAAAGGGGAGAGACCTTGAGATTTGCTCACCTTCACAGGGTCGCTTCCCTTTGTTTACGCCATTGTAGCACGTGTGTAGCCCTGCTCGTAAGGGGCATGATGATTTGACGTCATCCCCGCCTTCCTCCAGGTTATCCCTGGCAGTCTCTCTAGAGTGCCCAGCCGAACTGCTGGCTACTAAAGACAAGGGTTGCGCTCGTTGCGGGACTTAACCCAACATCTCACGACACGAGCTGACGACAACCATGCACCACCTGTCACCGATGTTCCGAAGAAAAGGTGGGATTAACCACCGGGCATCGGGATGTCAAGAGCAGGTAAGGTTCTTCGCGTTGCTTCGAATTAAACCACATGCTCCACCGCTTGTGCGGGTCCCCGTCAATTCCTTTGAGTTTCATTCTTGCGAACGTACT
>OMSN01000121.1 GCA_900313765.1 uncultured Eubacteriales bacterium | reverse complement strand
CGCCTTGTCGTGGGAATAGACCGGGAAGAAATAGTGGACCAGTGTGCTGTCCGCGCCTCTGGTCAGTGACAGTTCCAGCCGTTTGGACGGCTGGCCGGTTTCCAGGATCTCATCCAGGATCGGATACACGCCCTTTTTATAACTGCCCGTACTCCCCAGTTCGTATACCTGTCCGCCTTCACTGATGCGGAATTCATTTTCCAGCGTACCGGTAATATAGAAGAAGAGCTGATCGTCCTCTCTCGAAAAGCAGGTGAGGAAGATCGGATTGAACACTCTCTTCAGGAAATCAAACGTGTCACTGATCCGGTTGTAACAGACCTCGGCCATCAGCTTCTGTGCTTCCTCATCCAGAGCATACGCCTCTTCGTTGGTGACCAGACGCAGCTCCAGCGTATCCGTTATCCTGCTCGAAAGTTCTTTCTCCTTCTGATCGAACAGCTCCGGATTGTCATAGAAGAGTTCCATCGAATCATAATGTTCTCTCCAGTATGAGATCAGAAATGAGAGGCACTCGTAATCCTCCAGCTCACTTGCCGTCGTCTCTCCCAGCTGTCTTGCCCTTTTGAACCTGTCCTGTATAGAGTGGCTGAGCGCATACAGAAACAGAAATATGGCATTGACCAGGATCAATATGACGACAAACAGGATCATCGGTCTTCCGATCTGATCCGCTATCGTCTGTCTTTTTTTCGGTTTCTGTTTTTCCATTCCTTACCCAGCCTTTTGAAATTCCTTTATTACTTAAGCTGTACACCGTAGATCATGCAGTTTCGGGTTCCTACCACCAGCCGGTCATTGTAGACAGCCGGGGATGCTTCCACGTTTCCGTTCATTGCCATCTGGGACAGCAGTCTGCCGGTCAGGCCATCCAGCATAAATACTTCACCCTGGGAGGTGCAGTAGATCACCACGCCGGTTCCGTCTGTATTGTAGACACATACCGGAGAGGACCATGCGTAGTATGCCTTGTGCTCCCATACCACTTCGCCGGTCTTCTTGTTGATGCAGGCCAGCACGCCGTTGCTCACCGAGTCTGTCATGGATACCGTCACATAGATGTAATCCGACAGGCTATTCTTGCCCAGTGCGATCGTAGACTGAACACCGCCTGATACACCGTCCATCGTAGTGCAGTTGTAAGGTGTCTGCCATATGATCTCGCCGGTCTCAGCGTCGATCTTCCAGATCGGGATCTCCGCCACACTGGAGCTGCGCCAGCCCAGGTGGAAGGAGGTGCTGATGTAGAGATACAGATGCCCGTCTTCGATAGACAGAACCGGCGTATCGTTGGTATCGTCCAGAACATCCTGTACCCAGACCAGTTCCATCGTATTCAGGTCCAGACACATCAGATTGCCGCCATTGTCAGCGATAAACATGTATCCGCCATAGATGCAGGCACTGTCCTCCATGCCCCACCAGTAGGTGGTCGCATTGGAACGGGTTCCGTTGTATCTCCATTTCACGACCTGATCCGGTGCGATCGAGAGCGTACCCGCCTGCTCATCGTAGTTCGTATTCAGCTTGATCCTGTACAGGATCCCGTTCTCTCCGGGATAGATCAGTGTATCTGTCTCTGCGTCCACCAGCGCGGAAGAATCGAAGAAACTCAGCGCGCCGCGCAGCGAGAACGGATCACCGCATCCGAAGGTATACATGACCGAGCAGTCCAGCAGATTGATGATGAACGCCTTCGATGTCCCGTACATGGGGCTGTTGATCCCCGCGCCAAGGTACATGATCGGATAGCCTCTGGGATCCAGAGCACCGGCTCCCTTAAACGTAAACCCGAGGTTCATGGGATCACGGGTCTCCTGCCCGGTGTCCAGATCAAGGAAATAAATATTCCCGTCCATCGTGGCGTAGATGACCTCTACCAGATCCGCCTTTTCCTTCGCCCAGTCATACATATTCATGTGGGCCTTCACAGAGGCAGGCCATTTCATCATCAGAGGCTGCCCGGTCCAGCCGCTTCCCGACCACTGGCCGAGAGAGCTGCTGCTCTTGGTCCACGAATCCCCAAAGGCAAATTCTCTCATGTTTGCATAGCCGTAGGAAGGTCTGTCGCGGAAATTGCTTCCCCTGAATGTAATGATGCCTTCCACGTCCGTATAGTCTCCCGGCAGGCCGAACTCGATCAGTCCGTCCGGCTGATAGGATGAGGGTGAATCCAGATCCATATCATTGATGCGGACATTGGTAAAGCTGATCAGATTCGACGGAAGTGTCGCGTCCGTGCTGTGCGGAGAGAAGGATGGCGCCGTCTCGACTTCTTCTGTCGGCTCCGGGAATGTCTCCGGCTCGGTTTCCACCGCCTCTGTCATAACCGGAATCACGGGCGGGCTCTCCTGAACCTCTTCTGTGTGTCCCTGGCGAAGCACCAGGATGACCAGCACGATGGCAGTGATCAGCAGCACCCCGAAGCCCCCGAAGATCAGCAGCGTAGTGTAATCCTGCCTGCGTCTTCTGCTTCTGCTGCCTGCACTCCTTCGATGCGCAGCTGTCCGGTTCGAGCTGCGGGCTACTCCCGCCGCCGAAGAGCGCCGTGCGGACGCACTGCTCCCGGCTGTGCGCCGTCTCTGTGTGCTGCCGGCAGCTGCCGTGCGGCGCACTCCCTCTCTTGCTGCTGTGGAGCTTCGTCTCGCTCTTTCGCTTCCGGCTGCTGCAGGACGGCGAGTTCCCGCGCTGCGGCGGACCTCCCCGTCTGATGAAGATCTTCTGCTTCTATCCTCTGCCATGATGATTCCTTCCTGCTACCCCCAACTGTGATGTACGGATCGCCTCTGGCAAGAAAGCCTGCCTCGGCTTCAGGGCTTTTGACCTTTACATCATATTATATCTCAGATATCCTCTTTTCGAACCTGTTTCTCGTATTTCTTCAGCGCTTTGTCCCAGTGCGAATACTTCGGATCCTCCCGGTGGTCCTCCAGGATCCCCAGTGAAGTCAGATACCCGGTCACAAACTGGGTTGCCTTGACGGATCCTGCATGGTTCAGATGGTCTCCGCCGTCACAGGTGTCGTGTTCCCAGTCGATCCCGATCTCTTCGGCTGCAAGGTTCGCATCAATATAGTCGCAGCCAAGTTCTTCCGCCAGGGCGCTGATACCGTTATGCCGGCTGTAATTCCAGTAGGTCCGGTTCGGCGCGCTCATCAGCGCCAGGACCGCGCCATGATCCTGACAGAACTTCAGGATCTTCTTCATATAATACCGGCTCGACTCAGGAATCGGTTCTGCTTCATCTGTTTTTACCATATTGTCGGTATCCGGCGCCGGTACGATCTTTGTAAAATACTTATACCCCTTGTAATCCTTTGTCAATGTATACTCCGGCCGGCGTGTAAAGTCTTCCCCTCTGAGCGACTTCCATCTGTCATGATAATGGAATATCGGAAATACAGACGACAGCGCTGCCGTCAGACGGCCAAAAGGTGTGATCTCCCGGTATATAGGGCTTGCCTCCAGCAGCACGAGCTTCGGATTCTGCTTGCGGAAAGCGCGCTTCAGCATGACCAGCGTATAATCCAGAGACTGGTCATTGGTCCCGCTGGCATAGCACGTGATCCCCGTCTCTTTCCAGATCTGCGGCGGTATCGTAGATGTATAGGAGTAACTGTCCCCCGCCACCAGGACATCGATCGTATCCTCCGGCTCTCCCAGAATGCCGTTGGCAAACACTTCCTCCATCCCGGCTTCCTCTGTATTGTCCTTCGGACTGAAGATAAATGAAACCACGGTAAGGAGAACCGCCAGCCCCAGGAAAAAGAGGACTGCGTAGAAACATCTCCTGATATATATTCTCTTTCTGTCTGTCACTTCCACCGCCTCTTCCTGTTGTCAACAGCAGTCAGCCTGACCAGGTCCTCAGAATCCCGCATAGATCGGGTTGACCGGGAGATAACCCAGTCCGTATGCGCCGAATATCACAATAAACAGAATCAGCGCATACCCGGCCGCAAAACGCACCGCCAGATTCCTGCCGGCCAGATACTCTCTGATGCGGACACCACGCTCCTGCACGATCCCGACGATCAGCACGATAACGAGGGTCACAAACACGATGATGTAATCCTGCCGGTCCATTCCCATCGTAAACAGCGATCCGTCCCTGAGCACAGCCGTTGTGAACTGTGTTCCAATCTTCTTCAGCATGCCCAGAGCCTGTCCCAGGGAGAGCGCGCGGAATATCAGTTCACCGATGCATACCAGCACGAACGTGCGGATCCCCTGCAGTGTCCGGTAGAGGAAATGATCCCTGCGGATATGCAGTTTTTCCGCCAGGCTTATGCTGAGCGGAGCGATCAGGCTCCCCGTCAGAATCAGTGCGAAATGATACAGGCCAAAGACAATATAATGCCATCCGGCTCCGTGCCACAGACCATTGCACAGCCATACACACAGCAGCGCAATCGCCCCCGAAAAGAGCGGCCCGTAATGATTCCCGAAGCGCTTTCTGGCCCTGGATGTGAGTTTCTTCATCGGTTTGGTGACAGAGAGCGGATAAAACAGATAATCTTTGAACCACGTACCCAGCGTGATATGCCACCTGGTCCAGAACTCCGATATCGTCTTTGAGAAAAACGGCCTCTTAAAGTTCTCCGGCATCGTGATCCCGAAGATCTGTCCCGTTCCGATCACCACATCCATGGTGCCGGAAAAGTCCATATACAGCTGCACCGTATAGCATACGGCAGCCAGGGCGATGACAAAACCGTCATATGCCTCATACCCGGAGAACACATTTTCAATCAGAAGGTTCAGGCGGTCGGCAACCACCGTCTTCTTCATCAGTCCCCACAGGATCCTCTCGACCCCTGCGGTGAGATTCTCAAACCGGATGCGCGGCGCTTCCCACAGCTGCGCGGCAGTGTCGGAATACCGGCAGATCGGTCCCTCCATGATCTGCGGGAAGAAACTCATGAACAGTGCGATCCGCAGAAGACTGCGGTCCGCACGGATCTTCCCCCTGTACACATCCAGGACATAGGACGCTGCCTGCATCGTGTAAAAGGAGATTCCGATAGGGATGGCAAACACCGGTCGTTTCAGTACGACCGGTATATGGAGCATTCGCAGAAGCGCATTCAGGTTATCGGAAAAAAACGGGGTATATTTCACCCCAAGGAGGATTCCGATGTGAAGCAGAACCCCCAGTACGCAGACCCTGAGAAGCCTTGCCTGATACTGCGCCCTGACTGCCTTCTTCTGGCCCTTTTCACAGACAGCAAGTGCCTGTGCCAGCTCATCCTGAATTCTTCCGAGCCACAGGCCGAAGAGATATACAAGCAGTGTCGAGATCAGCAGATATACGATCAGTTTACCGCTGACTGCCCAGAAAAATGCATAACTGCACAGCAGCAGGCTTACGCGCCGCAGTTTCTGCGGAAGGATCAGATACAGCCCAGGATCAGATACAGCCCCACGCTCAGCGGCAGCAGGATCAACATATATTCTACGGAAAAGTAAGATGACAGAGAGAACATGTCATTCACTCCTTGTTTCCATATTATTTACACTGTTCATCATCCGATACGAAGTGCAAAAATCACATCGTATCGTACATCCTTTTTCCGGGGAAATCAATAAAACTCCCGGTTATGTACGCTTTTCCTCCGGTCTGTACTGAATCACAACGATGCAGGCACAGACCAGAACCAGCGCTGCCAGATACTGTGCTGGAGGAATATCCATCTTCTGCCTCACCAGCACGATCCCCAGGATCACTCCGAACAGAGGCTGCAGGAACATGAACACGGCGATCTTCGAGATCGGACAG
>OMSN01000074.1 GCA_900313765.1 uncultured Eubacteriales bacterium | reverse complement strand
GCCCTCTTTCATGATATCCTGCCGCAGGATCGGCGGCGTACGGTCCACTACCTGCCGGATCTCATCAATGATCCGGTCGATGGTACTGAGCACAGCCACGGAAACAGCCAGAGCCGGGATCATATCAGACTTCGGAAGGCCTGACAGTGTGTGGATTCCGAAAACCCTCTGTTCGAGCCGGGGGCCGTTGATCATGAAAGCAAGATTGTTCTTGAGCTGTTCAGCTGTCTTTCTCCCGATACTGATATTGAACTTGCGCCGGACCATGGTAACAATGTCCTCGTCCAGGGAGAAACCGCCTTCCTTCAGCGTCCTTCCGATCACAACCTTGCCGTCCGATATCACTGTGATCTCTGTCGTATCGGCGCCGATGTTGACGATCATATGCCCCTCCGGGCCCAGGACCGGCAGGCCTATGGAGATCGCGTCCACGATCCCCTTATCTGCCAGATGCACCCGTCCGGGGCTCAGTGTAGAATTGCAGACATTATAAAAAGCGCGCTGTTCCACAGGTGTCACCTGTGACGGCACCGCGATGCAGATCCCCGCAGTTTTCTGGGAGAAAGTGGTAAACTTTTTCAATGTATGCGTCAAGACAAGCTCCATGTCTGAGGAGGATGCGATGACGCCTCCTGTCATAGGGCGCGACACACGGACGGAAGCGGGATTCTTCTCATACATCTCGTATGCCTCGTTGCCGATCGCCAGCACTTTTCTGTCACGCATGGCGATCATATCCCGGTTTTCCATGAACTTCTCTCCGCTTCGGTCACGAAGCTTCAGAGTATCTGTTCCGAGGTCCACCCCGATCATATTTGAAAAAAACATGTATTTTTGTCTGACCCCTTATATACTGCTGGTTCAGGATGCGTTCCTGAACTCGTCTTCCTGATCCATGAGACCTTCCATCCTCATGCTTACGAACCTGTGATCTCCTATCACAATATGATCCAGCAGCACTATCCCTAACATTTTCGCACATTTCTGTGTTTTCTGTGTGACACGGATATCTGCCTCAGATGGTGTCGGGTCACCGCTGGGATGATTGTGCATGAGGATCACGGAAGCAGCCCTGTGGCTCAGAGCGGATACAAAGATCTCTCTGGGATTGATCATTGTACTGTTGACAGTCCCTCTGGAAATGATCTCTTTCTTCAGCAGACTCCCCTTGCTGCTCAGACACAGCAGGTACATGACCTCCTGTGTCTCATGTCTGAGATCTTCCATGTAATAGTCCGCTATGGTCTGCGGATCATTGAAATTCAATTCTGCTTCGTATCCGATATCCGCATGGGCAATCCTTCTGGACAGCTCCGCGATGCATCGGATCTGCATTGCTTTCACCTTGCCGATCCCTCTGATCTGACACAGGTCTTCCTGAGAGGCCCTGCACAGGCCTGCGATCCCTGAACTTCCAAGAGATGACAGGATATCCCGGCTCATGTCAATGACATTGACGCCCTCTGCCCCGGTCCTGAGGATGACGGACAACAGTTCTGCGTCACTCAGGGAAGAAGGGCCGAGATGTTCACATTTTTCATAGGGTCTCTCGTCTGCCGGAAGCTGTCTGATGGTTCTGTACGCTGTTTGATCCATTGCATATACCTGCGCGTACTCTCCCGGTTATTCTACATGATTAATACCTAATAATCAATATTGAGACGCTCGCAGGATCTCTTCAGCCACCTTCAGTCCGTCCGCGGCAGCGCTGGTAATGCCGCCTGCGTATCCTGCACCTTCTCCGCAGGGATACAGGCCCGGGTAACCTTCAGCCTGAAGGTCTGCCCCTCTCTCCATGCGCACCGGGCTGGAGGTTCTGCTCTCAACCCCTGCAAGGAGCGCATGCGGATCAGCGAACCCTGTAATCTGTCTGTCCCAGGCAAGGATTCCTTCCTCTATACCGCTGCAGATACTCTGGGGCAGGACATTTCTCAGGTTCGCGCTCTTCCAGGAGCCCCTGATCTTCGGCTCAAAAGAAGGAAGTGCACAACCCGTCTCATTTTTGCGAAAATCATCAAACTGCTGGAGCGGGATCTTGCCGTGGCCCTCACGATATGCAGCCTGCTCCAGTTTCCTCTGGAATTCCATTCCCAGAAGGGCATCCCCGGCAGATACCGGTGATCCTGTCCACTGCTCAGATGCCAGAAATGAGGCTATCTCCTGCGGTGTGACGGTGACTACGATCGCACTGTTCGCATTGCCGGAATCTCTTTTGTGGTAACTCATTCCGTTCACGGCAGTCATGCCATTCTCGGAAGATGCGTTGACCACATAGCCTCCCGGACACATGCAGAATGAATAGACCCCTCTTCCGTCCGCAAGATGATGCGTCACTTTATAGGGAGACGGCGGCATGCTGTACCGGCATCCTTCACCGTACAGGGCACGGTCGATCCGATCCTGCGGGTGCTGGATCCGGACTCCCACGGCAAATGCCTTAGGGGTCATCCTGATCTGCATCTCCTGCAGCATGCGGAAGGTACTGCGGGCGGAATGTCCGATCGCCAGCACCACTCTGGATGTCTCCAGGTGAAGCTGCGGCTGTTCCGGTCCTCTCTGCTCGCAGATAAGTTCCCACGTTCCCTTCTGGGTCTTGGTGAGTTTCGTCATTCTGGTTCGGAAATAAACACTCCCGCCCCTTTCGACGATCTCATCTGTGATGGATGATACCACCCGGGTCAGTACATCAGTACCGACATGAGGCTTGTAAGAATACAGAATGTCAGGATCGGCACCGGCCTCTACGAAGGTTTTCAGGATAAAACGGATCCGGCCTTCCGGGTCCTTGATGCCTGTATTCAGTTTCCCGTCTGAGAATGTGCCTGCACCGCCTTCTCCGAACTGTACATTGGAAAAGGGATCCAGGATGCCTGTATCCCAGAAGGTCTGCACACACGAAGTGCGCTGTCTTACTCTGTCCCCCTGTTCGATCAGGATCGGATGAAGCCCCTGCCTTGCAAGCAGAAGTCCGCAGAACAGACCTGCAGGTCCGGTCCCTACGATAACGGGCGGCTCCTGTCCTTTGTGAAGGAGATTCGGCTCACTGTCTGCTGTGTATCGGTACACGGGAAGCTGTGTGATGGAGGCATTGCGCGCTTTCGAGTGTGCCAGGACACTCTTTTCATGTTTCGGATCAGACAGATGCACATCCACCGTGTATACGTAGAACAGATCCGGTTTCTTCCGGGCATCGACTGACTGGCGCGCGATCTCATAGGAGAAGGATTCCTCTGCCCGAAGACGCAGTGTCCTGCGGATGAGATCTTCCAGCTCCTCTATCTTATGTCCGGGTCTGCATTTCAACTGTGTGATTCTGATCATGTCATCTATATCCTCAGCAGGTCACTCCATCACCTGCCGCATGTTTTCCTGCCGTATAACCACTCGACCATGCCCACTGCAGATTATAGCCTCCGCACGGACCGTCTACATCTGCCAGTTCACCTGCTATATAGATCCCCTTCAGGTCCTCCCGGACACATTCCATGCTTGCCGGGTCGATCTCATGCAGGCTCACGCCTCCGGCGCAGACCTGGCAGTTCTCGAAATCCCGAAGCCCCAGGGCCTGCAGCGGTAATCTCTTGATCCTCGATACCGTCTCATCGATGGACTTCAGAGGATCAAACAGTCCGGTCAGGTCCGGCGGCAGAATACCGGCAAGAAGGTCTCTCAGGTCTTCATCAGGGTGCAGTTCTTGCTGCCGCGCAAGGAAACGGTTCAGATCGTCCGGATCATATCCGGGCAGAAGATCCAGAGTCAGTGTCACATCGCACCCTTCATGCAGCGCACGGACGGCATACCGGCTGAGATTGAAGATCACGATCCCGGAGATGCCTTCCTGTGTGAACTGGACCTGTCCGCTCTCACAGGCAAGCAGTTCTCCATCCGCGTAGATCCGGACATCAGCACGGATCCGTGTGCCGGAAGCGCTTCGAAGAGGGTCGGCCTTCTGCCTGCCTGCATCAAACACAAGGCAGTCCTCCTGGCTGATCCGGCAGCGGACTGCTGTCAGCGCCGGCAGGATGTCTGTGACATCCATCCCGAGTCCTCTGCACAGTTCATACCCGGTACCATTGGATCCTGTGGATGGAACCGCCCTGGACCCGCAGCACAGCACGACACTGTCGCACGGATAAGACCAGCCATCCGTGCACACCTGCCATTCATTTTCCGTACGGTCGATCCCTGTGACTTCGACATTATATTTCAGCCTGACATGCAGACGCTGAAGTTCGCGCAGCAGCACGTTCAGTACACTCTCGGATCTGCCGGTCACGGGGTATACCCAGCTTCCATGCTCTGTCATCGTCAGAAGGCCGAATTCTTCAAACAGACGGATCGTATCAGCAGCGCAGAACCGATCCAGGACTTCAGATACAAACGATTTACAATCCTCCGGTCCAACGGAAGCATAACGCGAGGCAAGGTCCGGATCCAGACTGGTCAGATTGCACCGTCCGTTTCCGGTCAGAAGCAGTTTCCTTCCCGGTTTTCTTCCGGCCTCCAGTACCGTGACATCTGCCCCTTCTCTGGCAGCAGCGATGGCTGCCATCATACCGGAAGCACCGCCTCCCACTACGATCACTCTATTCATGTCTGTCTCCTCTCAGATACCGGATACAAGTCCCGCGTCATACAGTTTCTGGAATGCTTTCAGAATGCCGAACTTAGCATGTTCCCAGGTCAGTCCTCCCTGGAAATAAGCCGCATAGGGCTCATGCAGCGGCCCGTCTGCAGACAGTTCAATGGAAGATCCCTGGATAAATGCGCCTGCCGCCATGATCACATCGCAGTCGTAGCCGGGCATCGCCCAGGGTTCCGGCGTAACGTAGGAATCTACCGGTGCCGCCGACTGGATCCCTTCACAGAAGGAGATCAGCCCCTGTGCTGTTCCGAATTCGATCGCTTGGATGATATCATTTCTTCTCTCAGACGCATCCGGTATACAGCAGTAGCCAAACCGTCCGAACAGGCTGGCCGCAAAGACTGCTCCTTTCAGCGCGCCTGCGGTCACGGTCGGAGCAAGGAAGAGTCCCTGGTACAGGGAACGGTTCACAGTGAGACTGGCTCCGACTTCCCGGCCAAGTCCCGGAGATGTCAGACGGACCGCGCAGTTTTCCACGCACTCTCTGGTACCCGCGATATATCCTCCCATAGGGGCAAGCCCCCCTCCTGGGTTCTTGATCAGTGATCCGACAGTCATATCGGCGCCAAAATCGGAGGGTTCCACACAGTCAACAAATTCACCGTAACAGTTGTCGACCATGATGATGATATCCGGCCGAAGCTGTTTGACATATCGGATCACTTCCCCGATCTGATCCACACTCAGTGACGGACGGGTCAGGTATCCTTTTGATCTCTGGATCGCAGCCAGACGGGTCTTTGGCCCCAGAGCCTGACGGATCGCCTCAAAGTCAAAACTGCCGTCTTCCTTCAGTTCCACCTGGCGGTAAGTGATCCCGTACTCGGCAAGGCTTCCGCGTGAAGGACGGATCCCGATCACCTCTTCCAGAGTGTCATACGGTTTCCCGCTGATGGAGATCATTTCATCACCGGGGCGAAGGTTTGCCCCCAGAGCCAGGCTCAGCGCGTGGGTGCCGCAGGTGATCTGCGTGCGCACCAGCGCATCTTCCGTGTGAAATGTATCTGCGTAGACTCTCTCCAGATCGTCGCGTCCTGCATCGTTGTACCCGTAGCCGGTAGAACCGTTAAAATGCTCTGCACTGATACGGTTTTTCTGCATCGCCCCGAGTACTTTCAGCTGGTTGGCTTCTGCGGTCTGATCAAACTGCGCGAATCGATCCTTCAGAGAATCGCAGACCTCTTCTCCGAGATCCTGTACTTTCTCCGATATTCCCATCTGTGTATAAAGGTTCCGAAGGATGGACCAGCTGTCCTGCCCGGGTATGATGGGGCGTGCGCCGGATTCATTGTACGGTGTCATAGAATTCCTTTCTCTTTAAGATGCGTAAGCATAGCCTCAAGGATCTTCGCATCGTCATTGTCAAAACTGCCGCGGTCCAGCCAGATCACTTCCTTCTCTCTCTTGAACCATGTGATCTGCCGTTTCGCAAAGTGTCTGCTGTCACGCTTGATCAGGCGTACGGCTTCTTCAAGAGAATACCGTCCGTCCAGATACGGGAGCATCTGGGAATATCCGATCCCCTGCATGGATACCATATCCTCAGTGAGACCCAGATCCTTCAGTCTGCGAACTTCCGCCTCCAGCCCCGCTTCCATCATCTCATCCACGCGCTGATCAATCCTTGCGTAGACTTTTGCCCTGTCATCATTCAGAACGAAATAAGCAAAATTGTATGGAGAGTCCTTGCGCCGCTCCTGTTCATTGTGCTCCGAGATCCTTCTGCCGGTCTGGTGATAGAATTCCAGCGCACGGATCGTTCTCTTGATGTTGTTCGGGTGGATCATCCTGGCAGATTCAGGGTCGACCTCCTCCAGCATCCGGTGAAGTTTATCCGGATCCGGGTCTGCCTCCAGCATGCTGCGATATTCACAGCTTCCGTCATTCTGTGTGAAATCGATATCATACACAACTGACTGGATATAGAAACCGGTTCCTCCCACCAGGATCGGGATATGGCCGTGAGAGCGGATCTTCTCCATCGCATCCAGAGCCATCGTCTGGAACTGTACGATATCAAATGAATCCGCCGGGTCAAGGATGTCGATCAGATAATGAGGAATCCCCTGCATCTCTTCAGGGCGGATCTTTGCAGATCCGATATCCATCCCCCGGTACACCTGCATGGAATCGGCCGAGATGATCTCACCGCCAATCGCCTGTGCCAGCTTGATGGACAGTGCAGTCTTCCCGACCGCAGTTGGTCCGGTCAGCACAACAAGTTTCTTATCGTTCATAGCATCTTTCCATTCGATACCTGCCGCGGCAGGATGCTGTCATACGATTCGGTGGAACTTCTTTTCAATCTCCGTTCTGGACATGGAGAGGATCGTCGGTCGTCCATGCGGACAGTTGTATGGATTATCCAGTGTCAGCAGCTCGCTGATGAGGGTATCTGCTTCCTGTTCACTGAGCCTTGTATTTCCTTTGACTGCAGCCTTGCAGGCCATCGTAGCAACTCTGGCTGTCAGATTCTCGATGGACTGTTTCCCGGTATCCGCACTCAGACTGTCGAGCATCTCCATGAAGAAATCTCTCTCGGTCAGCCCGAACAGATCCTGTGGAACCGCACTGATCGCATAATCGTGACCGCCAAAGGGCTCAATCTCAAAACCGATCTGCCGGAACAGATCCAGATTCGAATTCAGCAGGTTTTCCTCCGCCATGGTCAGCGAGACAATGATCGAAGGGCTCAGCATCTGCGACGAAACCTGACTTTCTCATGTGCTGCGTGCTGATCGATGATATACATCCGTTCCTGGAATTCAATGATCCAGTAGGTTTCAAAGATCTGGCCGATCAGACGGTGCTGCGGCCTGTATTCCTCTGTGAGAAATGATGCCTGGCTCCCGCGCTCTGTATCCGGTGCAGCCACAGATTTCTGATCAATCCCTGCCAGATAAGAGTTTACTTCTCTCAGGAATTCATTGGACTGGCGGATCCGCTCAGCCGATTCCGCTCTCTGCCGGTCTGCGTTGGGATACTGCCTCGCGTACGGAGAAGCCAAGATTCCCGCCGCAGTTTCCCTCTCTGCTCCGCGGCCTTCATTTGCTTCCTGATGTTCTCTTCTAAGCTTCTCGAAAGGTTCCGGAACAGACGCTGCAGCCTCAGCATCTTTTGCTCTCTTCAGGGCTTCCTTCTTCTGCGCTTCTTCCTCTCTGACCGAACCGAAAGTGGTATCGATGATCAGTTCTCTGTGTGTGAGCACCTCCCTGACCGTATTTTTGATGAAATCAAAAACGGCAGGCCCATCGGAGAATCGCACCTGTGCCTTGGCAGGATGTACATTGACATCCACTTTTGTCCCGGGCAGTTCCAGATTCAGGATCACAAAGGGGAACCTGTGCTGCATGAGGAATGTCTCGTATCCCTCTTCCACCGCCTTGGACATGATGCTGTTGTAAATGAACCTGCTGTTCACATAGAAGATCTCGTTGGCGCGGTTGCCTCTGGAGATCTGCGGCTTGCCGATCCACCCGCGCAGGGTCATGTCGTGCTCATCGTCATGCCTGTCCACTTCGATCAGGTTGGCGGTGATATCCCGTCCGAATACAGAATAGATCACATCCTTCTGGCTTCCGGAGCCCGATGTGGAGAGTCTGGTTGTCCCGTTCACCATGAACTTGATGGAGATCTCAGGGTGAGACAGCGCCAGACGGCTGACAAAATCACTGATGTATCCCGCTTCCGTCTGGGCACTCTTGAGGAACTTCTTTCTTGCGGGGGTATTGTAAAACAGATCTCTTACCAGGAAGGTACTTCCCTCCGGCGCGCCGATCTCTTCGAACAGCGTCTCGATACCTCCCTCGATCTTGCAGCGGATGCCGGTCAGATTCTCACGGGTCTTCGTGATCAGTTCCACGCGGCTGACTGCCGCGATGCTGGAGAGCGCCTCTCCTCTGAATCCGAAGGAGCGGATGCATGTCAGATCATCCACTTTGGTGATCTTGGAAGTGGCATGGCGAAGGAATGCTGTCCGGATCTGGTCCGGATCGATCCCTTCCCCATTGTCTGTCACACGGATCAGGCTCAGTCCGCCGTCCCGGATCTCGACCGTAATGGCGCCGGCACCTGCGTCTATGGAATTCTCACACAGTTCTTTGACGATGGAACCAGGTCTCTCAACAACCTCTCCGGCTGCGATCTTGTCGATCGTCGCCTGTTCCAGCAGACGGATCTCTGTCATACTCTACCTCGATCCTTATTTTCCTATTCCGGCTTCCACCGGTTTTTCAGTTTATTCTGAAGCGCATAGATCGTATTCAGAGCATCGATCGGTGTCAGATGCGACACATCGATCGCCATGAGTTCATTTACGATCGCTTCATCCGTCACAGTATCAAAAAAGGACATCTGATTGATATCGGTCTGGTCCAGTTTCTGTCTCTTGGGCTTCTTCTCTGCGCTCTCGCCGGACGCCTGAACAACCGTTTCCGTAATGTCATTCTCAGACAGCTCTTCTGCCAGTTCCTTCGCCCTCTCGATCACAGAATCCGGTACACCCGCAAGTTTCGCGACCTGGATGCCGTAGCTCTTGTCCGCGCCGCCTTTCACGATCTTGCGCAGGAAGACAATATCGTCCCCTTTCTCCTTGACGGCGATACAGTA
>OMSN01000120.1 GCA_900313765.1 uncultured Eubacteriales bacterium | reverse complement strand
TTTACAGATCGAATTCGATCTTCCGGCCGGTGGGCTGATACTTGTAGTAGCGCACACCGGCTGCGTTGAACAGCCGCATGGAGGCGATGTTGTTCGGGGCATCCCTGTATTTGTCATCACCGTAGATCACGGTCTTGATCCCTGCCTGGATGACGGCTTTCGCACATTCATTGCAGGGGAACAGGGTCACATAGAGACGTGCTCCTTCCAGGCTTCCGCCGCGGTAGTTCAGGATCGCGTTCAGCTCGCTGTGGACCGTGTAGGGGTATTTGGTCTCAAGCACATTTCCCTCGGAACTCTCCCGTCTCCAGGGAAACTCGTCATCCGAGCAGCCCAGAGGAAGACCGTTGTATCCCATGGAGAGGATCTTGTTGTCAGGGCTGACGATGCAGGCGCCGACCTGGGTGTTGGGATCTTTGGAACGCATGCCTGACAGGGTGGCAACGCCCATGAAGTATTCATCCCAGGATATATAATCGGTTCTTTTTTCGCTCATTCCTATATCTCCTTGCACAGTGTGATTTGATTGTTTAAGGGCGGCATGAACTGCATGACAGTTCTGCCGCCCTTTTTGTGACGTGTTTATTTCGTACCGAAGATTCTGTCTCCGGCATCGCCAAGTCCCGGAACAATGTAGCCGATCTCGTTCAGATGATCGTCCATTGCTGCAATGTAGATATCCACATCCGGATGCTCTTTCTGTACTCTTTCCACACCGACCGGAGCGGCGATGAGGTTCATCATGCGGATGTGCTTGCAGCCATGCTGTTTCAGCAGGGTGATCGCGGCAGATGCGCTTCCGCCGGTCGCGAGCATCGGATCTACGACAAAGACTTCACGCTGGTCACAGTCTTCCGGAAGCTTGCAGTAGTATTCTACAGGCTCAAGAGTCTCCGGGTCGCGGTACAGGCCGATGTGGCCGACCTTGGCTGCGGGGATCATGGTAAGAACGCCGTCCACCATGCCCAGTCCTGCGCGGAGGATCGGAACGACTGCCATCTTGCGGCCGGACAGTTCTTTCACCGTTGTCTTGCAGATCGGAGTTTCGATCTCAACATCCCTGAGTTTCAGATCACGGGTCGCCTCGTAGCACATCAGACCGGCAATCTCTGACACGATCATGCGGAAATCCTTGGTTCCTACCTCTGTTCTTCTGATGATACCGACCTTGTGCTGAATCAGCGGGTGATCCAGAATTGTAACTTTGGACATATTGTGATTCCTCCTGTTGTATGGTCCTGCCATACCTGAACCGCTGCACTCCTGCGGCGGAACTGCGGCATGACTTTATGATAAAGCTCCTGCCAGGCAGGAGCCATGTTACCCGGATAATATAGTTACAGATCCTGTTCCAGGATGTCCGGCTTGCGGGACATCTCTTCCGTGCTCAGGATCGATGCGAGCCTGAGGACCTGCGCATTGAGCATTTCAAAACAACGGTTATAGTCTGCAAGAGATCCGCCGTAGGGATCCGGCACCTCCTGCTCCGCCTGAATGTAGGAGGAGAGGGAGAATACATTCATCGCATCGCTGTGTTCTTTCAGAAGGCGTTCCCTCTGCTGGGAATCGATCGTCAGGATCAGCGTCCGGTCGTCAAAGTCATCATCGGTCAGCTGGTCACTGATATGGTCCTTCATCGAGAGAGAATGACTGACAAGCACAGCTTCTGCTTTGGGATTGATCGGTTCGGGAAACAGGACTACGAGTCCTTTTGAAGTGATCAGGATATCTTCCAGCAGGAACTCCCGCTGCAGGATCGCTTCCGCCATTGGACCGGTCGCTGTGTCGCTCTCACTGACAAAGATAAGTTTATCGTAATGTTTCAAGACAACACTCCTTATACCAGGATCACCTGGTGGCCGGCTGCCTTGAGCAGCCTGTTCATGATGGCAGTCCCCAACTGTGGTGTGTCAAATGCCTCGGAGTAGATCACGCTGACATGCAGATCATCGAATTCCCGCAGAATGCCGAACAGTGTGCGTGAGATCGTGATCTCATCAGAGCGGGTTCCGGCTGACCGTACGATGCCGTGTGTGTAAGAGGACGCATCCTCATCGGTTGCAATGATTCCCGCCAGACCTCCGTTCTCCTCAGCTTCCCTTGCAAGTTCTTCAATCCTGGCCCTGACGGCGTTCTCCTCGCCTTCCACAATGATGAGGGAGGCCTTCGGAGCATAGTGTCTGTATTTCATGCCGGGCGCTTTCGGACGGAACGAGGGGTCGTCCGCGCGAAGCCCCGGATCCATCCGGACTTCTCCTACGACAGCGCGGAGCATGTCAATGGAAATGAACCCCGGACGCAGGACCATCGGCACCTCTTCCGTAAGATCGATTATCGTCGATTCGATTCCGATCCCAACAGGTCCGCCGTCTATGATCATGTCGATCCTGCCGTTCAGGTCGTCGTATACATGCTGTGCCCGGGTGGGGCTCGGCCTTCCGGAGGTATTCGCGCTTGGCGCCGCTATATAGCCCCCGCTCTTGCGGATCAGTTCCAGCGCCACGGGATGGGACGGCATCCGTACAGCCACGGTATCCAGACCGCCGGTCGTCTCAGACGGGACCTCGCTGCTTCTGGGAAGGATCATGGTCAGAGGACCGGGCCAGAAAGCGTCCGCCAGAGCCAGCGCGCTGTCAGGGATCCGTGATACGATCCTGCTGAGTGAACCAAGATCCGCGATGTGGACAATGAGCGGATTGTCGGAGGGTCTGCCCTTCGCCGCATAGATTCTGCGGGAGGCCTCCGGATCCAGCGCGTTCCCGCCCAGACCGTAGACCGTTTCTGTCGGAAATGCAACCAGTCCTCCGCTGCGGATAATGCTGCCGGCCAGGACCATGAGGTCCGGGTCGATGCTCTTTGTCATGTCTGCCCTGATAGTATTCATGTACGCCTTCTTTCTGAGCGCAATTATAACACGCAAGTTCACACGTGTGAAGAGACCGGGAATTTTCTGCAATCGTATATTTTATACATGTTTGTGGTGCATTTTTCCCAGATTGTGATATACTGGCATTACTATTTTGTTTGGGAGGTCCATCGAGTATGGAAGAGGAAATCAAGGCACCGGTAACGGAAACTGTCGAGGAAGTCAAGGATGCTGTGGCGGCGGCAGAAGAGACTGAGGTTAAGGAAACTGCTGAAGCAGCGGCAGAGGAGACGGAAGTTTCTCCTGCACCGGCAGAGGAACCTGCGGAATCTATGGCAGATTATGAGGCGGAGATCGATGCCTCTCTGCGCAGATACGAGAAGGATGAGAAGGTGAAGTGCACGGTGATCAGTGTCGACGTTGACAAGGTCATGGTCGAACTGGGATCCACGACCGGAATCATCCGCAAGCAGGATGCCAGTGACGATCCTTCCTACAATCTGCAGGAAAATATCAAGCCGGGTGACGAGATCGAAGCAACGGTTCTTCGTTCGGATGACGGCCACGGCCATGTAGTCCTGTCCATGAAGGCAGCTGCAGCTGCGAAGGCATGGGACAGACTGACGAGCCTGCTGGAATCCAAAGACAGTGTCGAAGTCAAGATCACCGGCGTCACCAAAGCAGGTGTTATCACCATGCTGGAAGGCGTTCGCGGATTTATCCCTGCATCCAAGCTGAGCCTTGGCTATATTGCAGAGGATGAACTTCCGAACTGGATCGGCAAGACGATCGAGACCAGGGTCATCACCGCTGAGAAGGACGGCAGGAAGCTTGTCCTCTCCGCCAAGGAGATCCTGAGAGAGAAGGAAGCACAGGAGCGCAAGGATGCGGCTGCGCTTGTCAAGGTAGGCCTTGTCACGGAAGGCGTTGTCGAGACGATCAAGGACTATGGCGCATTTGTCAACCTGGGCAAGGGCGTGACAGGACTTCTGCATGTATCTCAGATCAGCCAGAAGCGTATCAAGACTCCTTCTGAGGTTCTGGAGCAGGGCCAGAAGGTCAAAGTCAAGGTCACGAAAGTCGCAGACGGCAGGATCAGCCTGAGCATGAAGGCTCTGGAAGAGTCTGCAGCACCCGAAGCGGCAGAAGAGAAGGAAGAGATCTCCTTCAAGCTTCCCAAGAGTGAGAGCATCGGAACCGGTCTCGGCGCACTGCTGAAGGGCCTGAAGCTGGATTGATCCGTTCGCGTCCCCGCAGGAGGGAACGCAGGGCGATGATCCTGTGAGATGTATAATAAAAAGAACCACCGCACACGAAGGTGCTGTGGTTCTTTTTTTATGCAGGCATCACATGCCTCTTGACTTCTTCACGCACGCTTTCTCAGCTTCGATGACAGCGCTGCGGAATCCTTTTTCTTCCAGGACACGGACCGCTTCCATGGTCGTTCCGCCGGGTGAGCATACCATATCCTTCAGTTCTCCGGGGTGCCGGCCGGTCTCCAGGACCATTCTTGCCGAGCCAAGGACCGCCTGAGCGGCGAACTTGTATGCCTGCGCGCGGGGCATTCCGTCCGCGACCGCCCCGTCTGCCATCGCCTCGATCAGGACAAATACATATGCCGGGGAACTTCCGGATACAGAGGTTACGACATCCAGAAGGTGCTCCGGGACGACTTCTGCTTTGCCGAAACTCTCCAGGATCGCCATGACGCGGGCCAGATCTTCCTCGGTGACCTGCGCATTGGGGCAGACACCGGTCATTCCTTCTTTGACCATGGCAGGCGTATTGGGCATGGTGCGCACGATCTTCAGATCTCTTCCGAACTGCTCCCTGAGCCAGGCGAGGGTCTTGCCCGGTGCGATCGTGACGATCACTGTTTCGGGACGTACGCAGTCGGCAATCTCACTGATCACATCCGGATAGAACTGCGGCTTCACGGACAGGAACAGAATGTCCGACTGCATGGCGGTCTCCCGGTTTGAGGCGGATGAGATCTTCAGTTCCTTCAAGATCCGCTCCCTGGCAGCCGGGCTGCTGTCAGAAGCAATGAGATCTTCCGGGGTTGAGATGCCGGAGGAGAGGATTCCTCCGATGATGGCGGATGCCATATTGCCGCATCCGATAAAGCCTGTTTTCATAGATACTCCGATCCTTTCTCTGTATCTGTATATATACAGAAGCTGCATGGTTCCTGCCGGTGCGGCAGGCCGGTTCCCATAAATAAAAAACTCAGCATAAAGTATAAATATCGGTCATTTCTGCGTCAAGTTTGGCGATTTTTATGCCTTGACACAGAAATATGACTTGAGTAGAATTAAAACAAATGTAACAAAATTGTAATCAGCACGTCCAAAGTTTGAAAAACACATTTCAATTTCGTGAACGGACGTTTGGAAAGCAGTTAACAGGGGGAAGAATTCATGAGAAAGCGGCTGAGCGCCATGCTTCTTGCGGCTGCGGCGCTGATGCTGATATCAGTACCGGCCCGTGCAGAATTCGTAACAACTGATCAGGGTATTGTGTATCAGACATCTGAGGGCATTGTGACCGGGCTCAGGAAAGTCGGAGAGAATTATTATCTCTTTGACGGATCGGGCTATATGCAGACAGGTGTCCAGGTGATCAAGGGCAACTGGTATTATTTCA
>OMSN01000119.1 GCA_900313765.1 uncultured Eubacteriales bacterium | reverse complement strand
AGTCCGCCTACGATCAGTCTTTTGAGGTAAAGCTCAAGAGAGATCCTCAGCTTGAAATCCTCGTCAAGCGCGTTGAAGTGCGTGACGAAGGGTCTTGCGGCGGCGCCGCCTGCGTTGGAGACGAGCATCGGTGTCTCAACTTCGATGAAGTCGCGTCCAGCGAGGAAGTTGCGGATCTCGCGGATGATCTGGGATCTCTTGTAGAAGGTCTGCCTGGATTCCGCGTTCATGATCAGGTCCACATAGCGCTGGCGATAGCGGATGTCCGTATCCTGCAGTCCGTGGAACTTCTCGGGAAGCGGGCTCAGGGACTTAGAGAGCAGTGTGATCTCCTTGCAGTGAACACTGATCTCACCGGTCTTGGTCTTGAATACAAAGCCTTTCACGCCGATGATATCGCCGATGTCCAGCTTCTTGAATCCGTCGTAGGCTTCCTCTCCCAGGTCATCTCTGGTGGCATAGATCTGGATCGCGCCATCTCTGTCCTGGATGTTTCCGAAGGATGCCTTGCCCATCTTGCGCTTGAACATCATTCTGCCGGCGATGGACACGTCCTTGCCTTCCAGTTCCTCGAAATGTTCCTTGATCTGGGCGGTATGGTGGGTCTGATCGTAGGTCGTGATGACAAACGGATCTTTTCCGTCAGCCTGGAGATTCGCAAGCTTCTCGCGGCGAACCTTGAGCAGCTGATTGATGTCCTGCTGCGGTGCATTCTGCTTATTGTCCTTCTTCTGCTGATTCTGATCTGCCATGGTGTTTCCTTTCTTTGATTCAGACAAGATGGCGGGGCGCTCCAGTGCCTGACTGTGCCTGCCCCGCCATCCTATCTGGTCTTGTTTTTATTTATACAGCGCGTTCAACGCTGATGATCTCGTACTGAAGCGGTCCTTCCATCGAATCGACTGTGACGGTATCTCCAGCATGACGATGCATGACTGCAGCACCGACCGGTGACTCATTGGAGATCTTGCCCTTGATGCTGTTGGCCTCGGAGGATCCGACAATGTCAATCACCATGTCAAAATCGGTTCCGACTTCACGGATGGTCACACGGCTTCCAATGCTGACAGAGCCGTCGTCCGGGTGGTCTTCCATGACCTCTGCATGCTTGAGGATGTCTTCAATCTCTTCTATGCGTGCTTCGATGTCTCTCTGCTCATCCAGAGCTGCATCGTATTCTGCATTCTCGCTCAGATCGCCCTGTGCTCTCGCATCTTTGATCTTCTCAGCAATCTCTTTTCTGCTGTTGACCTTCAGGTCGTCCAGTTCTGCCTGAAGTTTATCGTATCCTGCCTGTGTCAGGAGTCTCTTGCTATCCGCCATGTGTAATACCTTCTTTCCCGCATATATATAAATAATATACGTCTTAACACTGATAGAAAATTATAGGTTATGCCTCCAGTAAAGTCAATAAATTTCTCAAATCGTCCATTGTCGATATATTGTTTGACATCCCTCTCAGTTTCGATGAATGGGGGTATCCTGCCGTGTACCAGGCAACGTGTTTTCGCATCTTGCGGATCCCCAGTCCTTCACCGTCTTGATCGACGACCATCCGGGCGTGACGAAGCACCATCTCCCGAAGTTCTGCTGCCGACGGTTTCGTCTGGCTGTTCTCCAGGATCTGCCGGAAGATCCAGGGATTCCCTCTTGCCGCCCGGCCGATCATCACAGCGTCGCATCCGGTCTGCTCCATGAGGGCACGTGCGCTCCCGGGTCCGGTTACATCCCCGTTTCCAATCACCGGTATGCGAACGGCTTCCTTCACCTGCCGTATGATCTCCCAGTCTGCGCTGCCGGAGTAATACTGTTCCCGGGTCCTTCCGTGGACGGTGATCGCGGCTGCGCCGGCGTCTTCCAGTCTTTTCGCCATTTCCACAGCGTTTATTTCATCATCATTGAAGCCTTTGCGGATCTTGACCGTCATGGGCTTATGGATCTTCTTCACGGTCTGCCGGACGATCTCGGCCGCCAGTTTCGGATCGCGCATGAGCGCGCTGCCCTCGCCGTTCTTTACGACCTTCGGCACGGGACAGCCCATGTTGAAGTCCAGAATGTCGAAGGGTCTGTCCTCGATCTGGAGTGCGATCTGCGATACGATCTCCGGGTCAGATCCGAACAGCTGCAGGCTGACCGGGCGCTCCCTGGGATCGGTCCGCATCAGTTCCTCGGTGTTTTTATTGCGATAGAGGATTGCCTTGGCGGATATCATCTCCATGACGCTCATCCCGGCTCCGCATTCTCTGCACAGCAGACGAAATGGCAGGTCGGTTACGCCTGCCATGGGTGCCAGTATCAGGTTGTTCGGAAGTTCTACGTTTCCTATCTTCATGCAGTTTCCTGTTCTTTCATATCTCTTCAGCCGTCATTCCAGCTGCCAGGCTTCCAGGTCCAGATCCTGATGCAGGAACACGGCTCTGTAATACAGTTCCAGGCCATGGAGCATATCTCTTCTCTGTCTCTGGATCTCTTTGACCTCCAGCGCGGCTCCGATCTCATCATAGTTGTAATCGGAGTCTTTTGCCTCGGTCCGGATCTGCAGGCTGCCTTCTTCATCAAAGGCAAACAGGATGATGCCCCCGATGTCTTCCGTGAAAAGCACACAGATGATATGCAGCTGATCCTTCACATCTTCCGGGATATGACTGAAACTCTGGTTGAAATAATATTTCTGTTCATATGCGCTCGCCGCGCACAGTACGACTTCGTTCTTATTGTTCATTTCCATAGGGTTTGTCTGCTTTCATACATAACCGTAGATTCCGCGCACGGATACTTCGCCGGCGTAGACTTTCCTGATCTCTCCGTCCTGTGTCTCCACCAGCAGTTCCCCCAGTGCATTGATTCCATGGGACAGGCCGGTGTATTCTCCCTCCGGATCCAGGACCCGGACGCTTCTGCCGCTGTTCAGGCACAAGTCGTTGTATTCCTGCAGGATGTTCTCCATGCTGCCTGCTGTCTCGAACTGTTCATACAGTCTCTCAAACTGGGCCATGACTTCGGCGACCAGTTCTGCGCGGTTCACCTCATGCCCCAGCTCCAGTTTCAGGCTGGTGGCAATATCCCTGAGTTCCTCGGGAAATGAAGTCAGGTTCGCGTTGATCCCGACCCCGATCACGATATAGTGCACGCGCTCCACTTCTGCGCTCATCTCGGTGAGAATACCGCAGAGTTTGCGTCCGCCAGTCACGATATCGTTCGGCCATTTGATGCCGGCGCTCATGTCATAGAGACGGTTCACTGCTTTGGCAACAGCAAGCCCCATGACCAGTGTGACCATGGAGATCCGGCCGGGTGAGAGTTTCGGCCGCAAGAGCAGGGTAAATGCGATCGCTTCTGCGGGCGGTGTCACCCAGGTTCTGCCGCTTCTGCCCTTGCCGGCGGTCTGTTCATCGGCAATCACCAGCGTACCATCCAGAGCGCCTTCTTCCGCGATTCTTTTTGCATACTGATTCGTGGAATCGATCCGGCTGAAATAGCGGATCTCCCGACCCATGCGCACAGTTCTGAGGCGGCTTCCCACCTCCTCTGCCGCGATCGTATCCGGCATCCCGGACAGCCGGTAGCCTCGTTTGGGCACCGCTTCTATCTCATACCCATCGTCCTGCAGGGACTTGATGTTCTTCCATACTGCAGTCCTGGATACGCCCAGTTTTTCACACAGTTCCTGCCCGGATACATATCCGTCAGTCTCGCGCAGCGCGCGGAGGATCTCTTCTTTCATCACAACATTACCATATAGCACACGCCACCGATACAGATCACAGCCAGAATAAGCGAGCCTATGGCGGCAATGCGCAGATTCAGGATGCCGGCGCGCACAGCAAGACACACGTTCAGCAGACCGCCCAGGAGCAGCACCAGTTCCAGCATCTGTCTGCCTCCCACGCCGTAGATCATGGCGAGGATCGTCAGGGCAAGAATCCCGGCTGCCACACCCATGCAGAAATAGTCCAGCAGGTTGAGCCTGCGGACTCTTCTGCGCTCTTCTTCTGTCGGAGCCCGTCGTATGATCATAAGGTTACATCCATGACAGCCTTGATCGTATGCATGCGGTTCTCAGCCTCATCGAAGACGATCGACTGCTCTGATTCAAACACTTCGTCCGTGACTTCCATGGCTTCCAGACCGTACTTGTCATGGATCTGTTTTCCGATGGTTGTATTGAGGTCGTGGAAAGATGGCAGGCAGTGCATAAAGACTGCATCCTTGCCCGCATTCTCCATGACTGCGGCGTTGACCTGGTACGGAAGCAGCGCGCGGATGCGCTCTGCCCACACATTGTCCGGCTCGCCCATGGATACCCACACATCGGTATAGATGACGTCGGCATCCCTGGTTCCTGCTGCCACATCTTCTGTCAGTGTGATGGTGCCGCCGGACTCCTTCGCCCATACTTCACATTCTTTTACCAGTGCCTTGTCCGGGAAATAGATCCTGCTGGTGCATGCGGTGAAATGAAGTCCGAGCTTCGCGCATGCGATCATGAGGGAGTTGCCCATGTTGTAGCGGGCGTCTCCCATATAGGTGAGTTTCCTTCCCTTCAGTTCTCCGAAATGCTCCCGGATGGTCAGCATGTCGGCCAGCATCTGCGTCGGATGATATTCATTGGTCAGACCGTTCCACACAGGAACGCCTGCATAGGCGCCGAGCGCCTCTACGATCTCCTGGCCGAAACCGCGGTATTCGATTCCGTCATAGATGCGTCCCAGCACGCGGGCAGTATCCGCGATGCTCTCTTTCTTGCCGATCTGGGATCCGCTGGGATCCAGATAGGTGACATGCATTCCGAGATCATACGCTGCGACCTCGAAGGAGCAGCGGGTACGGGTACTGGTCTTCTCGAAGATCAGAGCGATATTCTTGCCTGCATGGAAACGGTGCTCTTTCCCCGCTTTTTTCATTTCCTTCAATTCTGCCGAGCGATCCAGCATATAGGTGATCTCTTCGGGGGTGAAGTCCTTGAGTGTCAGAAAATTACGTCCTTTTAAATTCATCTGAAACCTGTCTTTCTATATGGATACCTGTCCTGTGCGCAGCCTTTCTCAGGCGTCTGCCTTCGGAAGATCTGTTCCTTCTCCTGCATCTATGTTGCTGTCAACAGCGATCTCCTTGAGAGATTCCACCAGTCCTGCCATGTTCTGGATCTCGCTGGGGATAATGATCTTGGTCGCTCTTCCGTTTGCAACGGACGGCCATACTTCCAGGCTCTTGAGTGCCAGAACGGACTGATCGGCTCCCGCTTCCTTGATCATGCGGATACCGTCTGCCGTTGCCTGCTGGGTGGTACGGATCGCTTCTGCACGGCCCAGTGCCTCACGAACCATCTTCTCCTTCGCCGCATCCGCGCGCAGGATCGCTGCTTCCTTCTCAGCCTCAGCCTCCAGGACTGCGGCTTCCTTCTTACCTTCCGCACGCAGGATCGCAGACTTCTTCTCACCTTCTGCCGTGAGGATCGCCGCACGTCTCTCACGCTCGGCCTTCATCTGGCGTTCCATGGAGTTCTTGATATCATCGGGAAGGATG
>OMSN01000117.1 GCA_900313765.1 uncultured Eubacteriales bacterium | reverse complement strand
AAGACCGGATCCTTACCGGACCGGTCAGGAGAGAGTACGCAAGGAAAGCCAATGGGGAAATCCTTATTTATCGCAGAGAAACCGAGTGTCGCGCAGGAATTTGCAAAGGCACTCGGCGAAACTATGACCAAACATGACGGCTATCAGGAATCCGAGAATATGGTGGTAACCTGGTGCGTCGGTCATCTGGTCACCATGAGTTATCCGGATGCGTATGATGAAAAATACAAAAAGTGGAGCTTCAGCACCATCCCGTTTCTGCCGGAAACATTCCGGTATGAAGTGATTCCGTCTTCTGCAAAACAGTTCCGGGTCGTGAGAGACCTTCTGACCAGGTCAGACGTGGAGAGGATCTATGTCTGCACGGACTCGGGGCGGGAAGGTGAATACATCTACCGTCTTGTGCGTCAGGAAGCAGGCGTGTCCGGCAAGGACGAGAAGAGAGTCTGGATCGATTCCCAGACAGAAGAAGAGATCCGGAGGGGAGTACGGGAGGCAAAAGACCTCAGTGCCTATGACACTCTGTCAGATGCCGCCTATCTGCGTGCCAAAGAAGATTATCTGATGGGAATCAACTTCTCCAGGGCACTCACGCTGCGCTATGGCAAGTCCATGGCAGATTTTCTGGGAGAGAAGTACTGTGTGGTGTCCGTGGGACGTGTCATGACCTGTGTCCTGGGAATGATCGTTTCCAGAGAGCGGGAGATCAGGCAGTTCACGGAGACGCCTTTCTACCGGGTCTTTGCGCGTGCTCTCGCGGGAGAGGTTCCCTTTCATGCAGAGTGGCGGGCGGTGGAAGGATCACGGTACTATCAGAGCCCGAAGCTCTATAAAGAGAACGGGTTCAAAGAGAAACAGGACGCTGCCGCCCTGATCAGAGAACTCGAAAATGGAACTGCCGCGCCGGGTCCCTGGAATTCACGTGTGGACTCGATCGAGAAGAAGAAAGAGAAGAAGAATCCGCCGCTGCTCTATAACCTGGCAGAGCTTCAGAATGACTGCAGCCGCATGTTCAAGATCAGTCCGGATCAGACGCTCAATATCGCACAGGAACTGTACGAGAAGAAGCTGACTACCTATCCCAGGACGGACGCAAGAGTACTGTCTTCGGCTATTGCCAAAGAAATCAGCAAGAACATCACCGGCCTTCAGAATTTCCAGCCCTCTGCATCCTATGCCAGGGAGGCACTGGAGAGGGGCGCCTGGAAGAATATCGCACGCACGCGGTATGTCAATGACGCGCAGATCACGGATCACTATGCGATCATCCCTACCGGACAGACAGGGGCAGTGAAGGGCCTGTCTTCCACCAGTTACGGGGTATACTGTCAGATCGTCAAACGGTTCCTGGGCATCTTCTATCCGCCCGCGGAGTATCGCCGCATCAATCTGACACTCGACAGAGAAGGGGAGAAACTCTTTTCGACACTTAAGATCCTGGAGAAGGAAGGGTATCTTGCCGTAATGAAGAAGCCGGAGAAAGATACCTCCGTGCAGGATTCCCCGGCGGCCGGATCTGAGAATACCGATCTTCAGGAAAATGAATCCGACAACAACCCGCAGCTTCTTGCGGAACTGGAGAAACTGCGAAAGGGAGATACGGTCCCGCTGACAGGATTCGAGATCCGGGAAGGGAAGACCTCCCCTCCGAAGAGATACAACTCCGGGTCGATGATCCTTGCCATGGAGAATGCCGGGCAGCTGATCGAAGATGAGGAACTTCGCGAACAGATCCGCTCGTCCGGAATCGGGACAAGTGCCACCAGGGCAGAGATCCTGAAAAAACTGGAGAAGAACCAGTACATCTCCCTGAATAAGAAGACGCAGATCCTGACGCCCACACTCATGGGTGAAATGATCTATGACGTTGTCCGGTGCAGCATCAAGCCGCTTCTGAGTCCTGCCTTCACCGCAAGCTGGGAAAAGGGACTGAACTATGTTGTGGACGGTTCGGTCAGCGCGGGTGAATACATGGACAAGCTAGGCGGCTATGTCGCAAAGTTTACCAATCAGGTGAAGACGACGGACAACCAGGATCAGATGATCCCGATGTATCAATATGCATCACAGTTTTACAAAAAAAAGAAACAAGTAAAGAACAGGAGGTAGAACTATTATGGAACAGTGTTTGATTGAGAATCTTTATGATCTTAGCGGAACCATCGCGGCTGATCTGTTTGAAGGCCTGAAATATCCGTGGGAGGTGCTGCCTCTCATCGGTGATTATATCAAGAAGATCGGACCGACTCTCGATCCGGAAGTCTATGAACAGAAAGGGGAGAACATCTGGATCGCAAAGAGTGCAGTGATCGCTCCGACCGCATCCGTGAACGGCCCCTGCATCATCTGTGAGAATGCAACGCTTCGCCAGTGTGCATTTGTCCGCGGCAATGCCATCGTCGGTGAAGGTGCCACAGTCGGCAATTCCACCGAGCTGAAAAATGTGATCCTGTTCAGGGACTGTGAAGTTCCGCACTACAACTACGTCGGAGATTCGATCCTCGGCATCAAGGCCCATATGGGCGCAGGCGCCATCACATCCAATGTTAAGGCGGATCGCAAGAACGTCGTGGTAAAAGATGGTGAGAAGAGATATGAGACCGGCCTTCGCAAGTTCGGAGCCATGCTCGGCGACCACGTGGAGGTTGGCTGCAACAGCGTACTCAATCCGGGTACCGTAGTCGGACGCTGGACAAATATCTATCCTCTCAGCATGGTAAGAGGCGTCGTGCCGGAGCATTCCATCTATAAGAGCAAGACGGAAATTGTTGTAAAGAGAGAAGATTAATCGGACAAAGGATACCATATGGCAGCAAAGAAAGCGTACAACGCAGATTCAATCACGGTTCTGGAGGGACTGGAAGCCGTCCGCAAAAGACCGGGAATGTATATCGGAAGCACCTCCCGCAAGGGACTGAACCACCTGGTCTATGAGATCGTGGACAACTCTGTCGACGAACACCTGGCAGGATACTGCACCGAGATCCGGGTCACGCTCAACGAAGACGGTAGCGCGACCATCTCTGATAACGGGCGCGGTATCCCTGTCGGCATGCATAAACAGGGAGTCTCTGCGGAGCGTGTCGTCTTCACGACTCTGCATGCAGGCGGCAAGTTCGACAACAATGCATACCGCACATCAGGCGGTCTGCATGGCGTCGGCTCGTCTGTGGTCAATGCGCTTTCTGCCTGGATGGATGTCCAGGTATCCCTGGATGGAAAGATCTATCATGACCGCTATAAACAGGGCAAACCGGATCTGAAACTGGAAGACGGACTGCTTCCTGTCATCGGCAGGGCGAAGTCCACAGGGACAAAGATCTCATTTCTTCCGGATGAAACCATCTTCACGCAGACGACACGTTTCTCTTCGGGAGATATCAAGAACCGTCTGCACGAGACCGCCTATCTGAACCCGGACCTTACGATCATATTCCGGGACGACAGGGATGGAAGGGATGATGAAGTCTCCTTCCATGAGCCGGAGGGAATCCTGGGCTTCATCAAGGATCTGAACCGCAAGAAAGAACCCGTGTGCGATCCGATCTATATCAAGGGTGAGAGCGACAGCATCATCGTTGAACTTGCAGTTCAGTATGTAAATGAGTTCCATGAGAATGTTCTTGGCTTCTGCAACAACATCTTCAACGCAGAGGGCGGCACACATCTGACAGGTTTCAAGACCGCGTTCACAACGGTCATGAATAACTACGCCAGAGAACTCGGCATCCTCAAGGACAAGGACCAGAACTTTACGGGAGCGGATATCCGGAACGGCATGACGGCAGTCATATCCATCCGGCATCCTCAGCCTTCTTTCGAAGGACAGACGAAGACCAAACTGGACAATGCGGATGCGTCGAAAGCCGTAGCGAAGGTGACCGGCGACGAGATCACCCGCTATTTTGACAAGAATCTTACGGTCCTGAAAGATGTGCTTGGCTGTGCCGAGAAGGCAGCGAAGATCCGTAAGACGGAAGAGAAGGCGAAAACCAACCTTCTGACCAAACAGAAGTATTCATTTGACTCCAACGGAAAACTGGCAAACTGCGAGAGCCGTGATCCGAAGAAATGTGAGATCTTCATCGTAGAGGGAGACTCTGCCGGCGGCTCAGCCAAGACAGCAAGAGACCGCAGCTACCAGGCGATCCTTCCGATCCGCGGCAAGATCCTGAACGTGGAGAAGGCTTCCATCGACAAGATCCTTGCAAACGCGGAGATCAAGACCATGATCAATTCTTTCGGCTGTGGTTTCTCCGAAGGATACGGCAATGATTTTGATATCTCTAAACTGAGGTATGACAAGATTATCATCATGGCAGATGCCGATGTGGACGGCGCTCATATCTGTACGCTGCTGCTGACGCTGTTCTTCCGGTTCATGCCGGACCTGATCTATGAGGGACACGTCTATATTGCGATGCCGCCTCTGTACAAAGCAATCCCCTCCAGGGGAGAGGAACAGTATCTGTACGATGACGATGCGCTTGCACTGTACAGGAAGAAGCACAAAGGACCCTTTACGCTCCAGCGCTACAAGGGACTGGGCGAGATGGATCCGGATCAGCTGTGGGAGACTACGTTGAATCCCGAGACGCGCACCATGAGAAAAGTTGAGATCGAAGACGGCCGCATGGCCAGCGATGTCACGGAACTGCTCATGGGATCGGAAGTCCCGCCGCGCAAGGACTTCATCTACGAACATGCACGTGACGCAGCACTTGATGTGTGAGGAATGGGAACATGCCAAATGAACTGATTCAGACAGATTATGCGGAGATCATGCAGAAGTCGTACATCGACTATGCAATGAGTGTAATCGTATCCAGAGCGCTCCCGGATGTCAGGGACGGATTGAAGCCGGTCCAGCGCAGGACGCTCTATGATATGCATGAACTCGGTATCCGCTGGGACAGACCTTACAGAAAATCTGCAAGGATCGTCGGTGATACGATGGGTAAATACCATCCCCACGGCGACAGTTCCATATACGGTGCTCTGGTGGTCATGGCCCAGGACTTCAAGATGGGGCTTCCCCTGGTGGACGGACATGGCAATTTCGGCTCCATCGAAGGGGACGGAGCTGCCGCCATGCGCTATACCGAGGCAAGGCTTCAGAAGATCACACAGGAAGCGTTCCTTGGCGATCTCGAGAAAGGCGTTGTGGACTTCATTCCCAACTTCGACGAGACGGAACGAGAGCCTTCCGTTCTTCCCGCAAGGATCCCGAACCTCCTTGTAAATGGTTCTGAAGGAATCGCAGTCGGCATGACGACATCGATTCCGCCGCACAATCTGGGAGAAGTCATTGATGCAGTCATAGCGCTGATCCGTGACAATTCCCTGACGGGCACAGATCTGATGAAGTACATCAAAGGTCCCGACTTTCCAACCGGCGGGATCGTGGTCAATGAATCCGAGCTTGCACAGATCTATGAGACTGGAACCGGCAAGATCAAAGTCCGCGGCAAGGTGGAAGTTGAGAAAGTGCCCCGCTCTGAGCGCCAGAGGCTTGTAATCACGCAGATTCCCTACACCATGATCGGAGCAGGGATCGGCAAGTTCCTCAATGATGTTGC